>JAGVGD010000119.1 GCA_020057245.1 Thiobacillus sp.
CCAACATCCTGATGATCGGCTCTGACACGCTACGGGCCGACCGCCTGGGCGCGCTCGGCTACCACCGTGCGCTGACCCCGCACATCGACCGGCTGGCGGCATCCGGCGCGCTGTTCAGCAACTGTTACGTGCCCTGCGCGCGCACCGCGCCCAGCCTGATCTCGATGCTGACCGGCACCTGGCCGCACACCCACGGCATCCGCGACAATTTCGCCGACGACGAGAACACCCGGCTGAAAAACGATGCGCTGCCCACCCTGCTGAAGCAATCGGGCTATCGCACCGCAGCCATCTCCGACTGGTGCGGCGCCGACCTCGGCAAGTACTCGTTCGGCTTCGACTACACCGACCTGCCGGCAGACCAGTGGAACCTGAAATACCTGATCCGTCAGGGCCCCAAGGACCTGCGCCTGTTCGTCTCCCTGTTCACCCACAACCGGCTGGGGCGGCTGCTGTTGCCCGAGCTGTACTACCTGGGCGGCGTACCGTTGACGCAACCGCTGGGCAAGCGCGCACGGCGACTGGTATCGCGCCTGGCGGAAGACGCCCAGCCGTTTTTTCTCAACCTGTTCTATTCCACCACCCACCCGCCGTTTGCCTCGGAGTGGCCGTGGTATGCCCGCTTTGCCGACCCGGATCACGCCGGCGAATCCAAGTTCGCGATGGCGCGCCTTACCGACCCCTTCGAGATCATTCGCCGCCAGGGCGCGCCCAAAGAGGAGTTCGACCTCGACCAGATCGTCGATCTGTACGACGGCTGCGTGGCAGAGTTCGACGACGAAGTCGGCAAGATGCTGGCGCATCTCGACGTCTGCGGGCTGGCCGGCAATACGATCGTCGTGGTGTATTCCGACCACGGCATGGAATTTTTCGAGCACGACACCTGGGGCCAGGGCAACTCGGCCGTCGGCGATTTCAGCCCGCGCATCCCGCTGCTGATCCGCGATCCACGCCGTCCGCCGCGCGGCCGGATCGATCAGGTGGTGCGCTCGATCGACCTGGTGCCCACCCTGCTCGATCTGGCCGATGTCCCGCCTGCTGCGGGCATCGACGGCGTTTCGCTGCTGGCCTGCCTGAGCCCGGACGGGAATTGTCCCGAGCTCGACGCCTTCAACGAAACCGGCATCTGGATCGCCGACATTCCCGGGCTGCCGGCGAGCCATCTGCGCTACCCGGATCTGCTGGAACTGCTGGAAGTCCCCAACCGCGCCAGCGGCACCTTGGCAATCAAGCCTGAATTTTGCAGCACCATCCTGCGCGCGAAGGACCGCATGCTCAGGCGCGGCCGCTGGAAGCTGGTGTATCAGCCGCTGGACAGCGGCCATCTGCTGCGCCTGTTCGACCTGGCAAACGACCCGGCCTGCCAGCACGATGTGTCGGATGCGCACCCGCAAGTAACTGCCGATTTATGGGCGAGCCTGCAAAGCCTGGTCAAGATTTCCGACCAGACTGTCCACGCGGCCTAATCAGGACAGAAACGGCAGTAGGGGTTGGTCGGCGAACCAATCTTGGGCTCGGTGACTGGCTGCGCCGCTGGCGTGACCGGCGTTGCAGCCGGGGCCGCTGCGGGCAATGCGGCAACAGGCGGGGCAGGCTCGGCCGGCGCCGGTGATGCGCCGGGGGTACTGGCTGCGGCTTCAGCGGCTACGGGCTGCAACGGTTCCGGATAAGGCAGCTTGCCGCCGAGTTCGGTATAGCGGCGCTGCAGGCTTTTTGTGTCCGGATTGTGGCGCAGACCTGCCGTCACCGTTTCCAGTGCCTTGCTGTGGTTCTTCTGTTTTGCATACAGATCGGCCAGCGCGATGTAGGCGCGCGGCAACTTGGGATCCATTTCGATCGCCTTCAAAAGATCGCTGACAGCTGCGCCGTCCCTGCCCTGCATCGACTGAGTCACGCCGCGATTCATCAGGATTTCCGGACGCAGGTAAAAATCGGGCTGGGTGTGCTTCAGTACGTATCCGAAGTTGCCCATAGCCGCGCCCAGCACGCCCTGCTTGTCATTTCCAGAACTCATGCTTCGCGCCCGGTTCATGAAGTTCAGCGCAAAGCAGTAATGGTGGATGTGCAGGAAATCGCCGCCCATCGATGCTTTCCAGCTTTTGAATGCGTCCGACTGTTCGTTCAGCCGAGCGGCGCAATAGGCGGGCAATGCGGCCAGTTCAGCCTGGGTGGGGGCAAAACCTGCCGCCGTGGCCGTCGCTGCCGGCAACAACAGGACCAGCCAGGCCGGAACGAGAATTCTGGAAAAGTTCATGCTTGCATTCCTTGATGAGCCGCACAGATCGTGCGATTAACGTACCGCCTTGATTTCGCGCAGGGCGAGCCAGTCGAAAAGGGTATTCAGGCCGCGCCACTGCAGCCTGAGCAGTTCGGGATAACGCACATACAACGCGCGCACCTGCTGCGGCAGCGCTTCGAAGCCGGCCGGCTGAATGGCCTGTCCCAGCATTTTATTCTGGTAGCCGCGCACACTGTAACGCACGCGCCGCCGGTAATACTTTTTCCATTCGCGCGGCAGCCAGGGCGACACCGAATCGAACTCGAATCCGGCCTCCTGCGCCACCACGACGCGGCTGTTGTCCCAGCGCGTATCGCCGCGCAGATCCCATTTCAGCATCGCGCCCATCAGCGCATCTTCGCCGATGGTGCCGACCGGCATGCGTATCGCCTGCGCACGGATGCGTTCGACGAAGGCGCCGCGCAAGCCGTATAGATTGCCGGCCACGCCGTTGTCTTTCAGCATGTCGCGCTGAAACGCCGCCACCCCGCGACCGCTTTTCGGCAGCGCCGACACGCCGTTGGCTTGCGGATGCTGCGTCAGCACCCCGGCCATGACGTCGAGCGCGCCCGGCGTTGCCCGCACATCGCCGTCGATGAAGAAATAATGCGTCGCCCCCTGCGGCGCGAAAACATGCACGAACAGGTTCCACGCATTGGCCTTGTCGCCCAGCGCGATCGTGTGCAGCCGCACATTCGGCTGGCGAGCCGCATAATCGCGCACCAGCGCTTCGGTGCGGTCGCTGCAGGCATTGGCCAGCACATGACATTCGATCGGATGGCGGGCGGCGGCCTGCAGACTGTCGAGGCAGGCGACGATGTTGCGCGCCTCATTGTGGGCGAATACGGCGACCGGCCAGGCTTGCGAAGTATCAGTCATGGGCGTCGATTAGGTGTTAATCAGGTTGGCTCAGGTTCAATTTCCGGGTCTTGTCTGCCACGCGCTCCCAGGCAAATTCGCGTTGCACCCGCAAGAGGGCCTGCTGCCCCCACGTGCGCGCCTGTTCCGGTGCGGTCAGAAAACTGCGCAAACCGGCCGCCACCGCATCGACCGACTCGCCATCCACCCGCAAGCCGGTCTGCTGGTGCAGCACCGCCGAGCCGGTGCCGCCGGCTTCGCCCGCCAGGCTGGGCTTGCCGCAGGCGGCCGCTTCGATGAACACCATGCCGAAGCCTTCGTTGTCGCCGTTGATGTCGCGGTTGGGCATGGCAAACAGGTCGCAGGCATTGAGCCAGCGCGGCAAGTCTGTCTCGCCCACGGCGCCGATGCGGTGCACCACGCCCTGCAGCCGATGCTCGGCGATCAACTGATCCAGATAATCCGCGTCCTCGCCGATTCCACCGATGACGTAACGCAGCGCCATGCCTTCGGCGCGCAATTGCGCCACCGCGCGGATCATCTGGTCGAAGCCCTTGCGGCGCGACAGGCGACCCACCGAAAACACCAGGGCTTCGTCCGCGCGAATGGCCAGCGTTTCGCGCAGGCCATCCACCGTCAGCCCCGGCTTGAAAACGTCCACGTCGACCCCGGGATAAATGACCGTGATGCGCGCGGGATCGATGTCCATCGTCAGCAGGGTGTCACGCGTGTGCTCGCTGTTGGCGATCACGCGATCGACGTGGCGCAGTGCAAAGCGCATCGCCCGGTACTTGCCGCCACGGCCCCAGGTGGTGAGTTCCTCGCCGTGAGCATAGATCACCACTGGCCGCAGCGTCAGCCGCGCCACGGCCCAAGCCACCAGGCCTTCGGGCAGGGCGCGGAAGGCGTGGACGGCGTCGAAGCGATGGGTGAGTGCGAGGCCCAACGACTTGAAGAAGAAGCGCGCATACATCGCCAGCGATTCGGGGCGCAGCCAGGCCACGCGCTTGAGGCTCAGGCGATGGAGGGTGTTGGGGTGGGCGGCATCGACTGCCGCCGCCCCCGGCACGTCGGCGGTGACGATATGGATGGCCTTGCCGCCGAGGCGTTTGTACACCTCGGCCGCCCATACCGCGGTGCCGCCCTTGGTCGGCAGAAACAGTTCGGTCAGCACCAGCAGGCGAGTCACCGGGTCATCCTTTCAGCATCGACAAGACGTGACGCACGCTGGTCCAGCCGGGCGCGTCCGCCAATGAAGGCAGCACGGCGCGGATCGCCGCGCCACGCTGGCCACTTTTACTCAGCGCACAGCCCAGGTTGTAGCGCGCGCTCTGCATGCGCGCCGCCACGCCCTGCCGCACCGGCTGCGGAAACTGCGCCGCCAGCTGCGCCAAATCCTGCAGGGTGCGCACGTTTTCACGCTGCGCCGCCACCGGGTCGCGACGCGTGGCGCTGCCGCCGTGGATGACGTAGACCCCGAGGCTGTGGCACACCACGCCGATGCGGCGGCTACGCGCCACCAGCCGGGTCAGGAAATGAACGTCCTCGCACACCTTGAAACCGGCAGGATAGCCGCCGAGTTCGACAAAGCGCGCGCGCGGCAGCGACAGGGTATGGGTGTCGCCAAAATGGTCGGCGACAAAGGCGGCGATTTCGGCGGGCGTGTCGATCACCCCGCGCGGCGCACCGCCGCATTTCACCAGCATCGCCCGGCCGGCGGCATGTTGCGCCATCGAGGTGCCGAGCAGCGCATTCGCCGCATCGCGGTATTCGTAATCGCCGGTCAGAAAATCCAGCTCTGGGTCTTCGGCGATCCATTCGGCATGCAGCCGGATGCGCTCCGGCGCATACCAGTCGTCGGCGTCGAGGAACGCCAGCCAGTTGCCGCTCGCTGCGGCGGCCCCGGCGTTGCGCGCCGCCGACACCCCACTGTTGGGCTGTCGGATCAGGCGTACGGCATCGCCGAATTGGCCCGCGATCCCGGCGGTGGCGTCGGTTGAGCCGTCGTCCACCACGATGATTTCGTGCGCCGGCCAGCTTTGTGCGCGCACCGATTCGATTGCGCGCGCCAGCGTGGCTGCGCTGTTGTAAGCGGGGATGATCACCGAAAAGCGCGGGTTCATGCTGCCTCTCCCGGCAGGCGCAGCAGCAGCGCCAGTCCGCTGAGCTGCGCGATGCGGCGAAATCGCGGGATCTCGGCAAGCCGCGCACGCCAGGCGCGCAGACGCGGCAGCATGCGGGTTTCCACCCAGTACGGATCGCGGGCGCCGAGGGCCTTGGCCAGTTGCAGCGGCGTCATAAAACGCAGATCGGGGCAGGCCTGCAGGGCCTGATGCAAGGCCGTGTCGAGCGCAGCAAAGCTGGATTCTGCTGCGCGCAGAAAATTGAAGCGGTGGGTTTCCACCAGACAGGCGCGCCCCTGCCGGGTGCGCTGCTGCAGCCCCTGTGCCAGGCGCTGTGCAGCGTGGCCCAGCGCCGGTTCGAAATACACGTCGCGCACCAGATAGATTTGCCCTGCGCCGGAGCGCTCGCCGCTCAGCATGACGGCGTCGACGCATGCGGGCCTGCCCGTGGCGTCGCGGCAGGTGGCGCGCCGCCCCGGGGTGACGATGGCCTCGACTCCGGCCGTGCGCCACGCGGCTTCAACTGCCCCGTCCCAGACGAACGTGGTGGCGACGGCGACCTGCGGCGCTTCGCCGAACACCGCCTGATACGCCTGGGCTTCATCCGCCACCGCAGCCTGCACCGCCGCCGCCAACAGGGCACGCGACGGCAGGCTGGAGGCATCGACCCAACGGCTTTGCAGGTGCGAGGGCAGGTCTTCGGTGGCAGCGGGCTCGGCTGCCGTGAGCCAGCTGCGCACGGCGCCATCGGTTTGCGCGGCGGCCATCACGGCCGCCGGCCAGTAGTGGCACTGGCCATGCAGCTGCGGGGCAAACACGCCCGTCCGCATGCCATCCAGCATGGCCTGACGCACGTCGTCGAAGCGCGCGTCGGCCAGCGTCAGCGCGTGATATTCCGCGCACCCGGAAGCAGCGATGCGCGCGCCGTCCGGCACTTCCAGCACCACGCCCAGCGTCATCACGGCGGAACGACCCTGCGCATCGCGCACGCCCTGC
>JAGVGD010000155.1 GCA_020057245.1 Thiobacillus sp.
CGCCGCGCGCGGCGGCGTGCTGATCAAGGGCGGCGTGCATCTGGAAAATCTCGGCGTGCTCACCGCCATCGCCTTCGACAAGACCGGCACCTTGACTATCGGCAAGCCCAGGGTGACCGACGTCGTCGCCGTAAGCGGAGACGAGTCACGTTTGCTGACCGTGGCGGCCGCCGTGGAAAGCCGTAGCGCCCATCCCCTTGCGCAGGCGGTCGTGGCGGAGGCGAAGGGGCGCGGCTTGACCTGGAACGAGGCTGGGGAGACCGAGTCCGTGACAGGAAAAGGTGTGCGCGCCGAATTCGATGGGCAGAAAGTGGCGATTGGTAACGCCAAGATGTTTGATGGCGAAGTCATTCCGAACGCGATTCAGCAGCAGGCGGAGCGCCTTCAGACAGAGGGTAAAACCATCATGCTGATCCAGGCGGACGGGCAGTTCCTCGGCGTCGTGGCCCTGGCCGACACGCCGCGAGAAGATGTGCGCGAGGTGCTGGCGCGACTTCATCAACTCGGCATTCGCAAGACCATCATGCTCACCGGCGACAACGAACGCGTGGGCCGAGCCATCGCCAACGCGGTCGGCCTGGACGAAGTGCAAGCGGGACTGCTGCCGGAAGACAAGGTCAAGGCGATGGAGGAACTCGCGCAGCGTTACGGCCTGGTGGCCATGGTCGGCGACGGGGTCAACGATGCCCCGGCCATGGCACGTGCCACGGTCGGCATCGCCATGGGCGGCGCCGGCACCGACGTGGCGCTGGAAACAGCGGACGTGGCGCTAATGGCCGACGATCTCTCCAAGCTGCCGTTTGCCGTGGCCTTGAGCCGCGCATCGCGGCGCATCATTCGGCAGAACCTGTTCGTCTCGCTGGGCGTGGTGGCATTGCTGATTCCCGCCACCCTGTTCGGCTGGGCGGGGATCGGCGTGGCGGTGCTGATCCACGAAGGCTCGACCGTGGTGGTGGTGGTGAACGCTTTGCGTTTGCTGGCCTATCGTGGATGAAATGAGCAACACACGTTCTGCCATCTGGCCCGCCCTGGCGGCTGCCGCGCTGTTCGGCGCCAGCACGCCGCTGGTCAAGCTGCTGGTGGGCGAGTTGCCGACCTTGCTGCTGGCCGGGCTGCTCTATCTAGGCAGCGGTCTTGGCCTGGCAGTGATCCGCCTGCTGCGGGATCGCGGCTGGAAACCGGGTGGGCTGGCAGCCGGGGAATGGCACTGGCTTGCGGGTGCCATCGTCTTCGGCGGGCTGCTGGGGCCGGTCCTGCTGGTGTTCGGACTCACCCGTACTGATGCGGGCGCCGCCTCCCTCATGCTCAACCTGGAAGCGGTACTCACCGCCGTGTTGGCCTGGGTGATCTTCAAGGAAAACGCCGACCGCCGCATCGTGCTCGGCATGCTGCTCATCGTCGCGGGCGGCGCGGTGCTTGCCTGGCCCACCGCCGGCAGCGCGACGCCGGACTGGATCGGCCCCCTGGCCATCGCTGCCGCCTGTTTGTGCTGGGCCATCGACAATAACCTGACGCGCCGGGTTTCCGGCTCGGACGCCTTGTTCATTGCCGGGGCCAAGGGCTGGACTGCCGGCGTGGTCAACACCAGCCTCGCCTTGTTACTGGGCGCATCCCTGCCCGCCTGGTCCACCGTGGGCGCAGCCATGGCGGTGGGTCTGATGGGTTATGGCTTGAGCCTGGTTCTTTTTGTGCGGGCGCTGCGTGAACTGGGCACGGCCCGCACCGGCGCCTATTTCTCCACCGCGCCATTCATCGGCGCCGCCATCGCTATCCTGCTGCTGGGCGAGCCGACATCTGCGCCGTTCTGGCTGGCCGCCGGACTCATGAGTGCGGGTGTCTGGCTACATCTGACCGAGCGTCACGCGCATGCGCACACCCATGAGCCACTCGAACACACCCATCCACACGTTCACGACGCGCATCACCAGCACGAACACGATTTCGACTGGGATGGCAGCGAGCCGCACAGCCATCCTCATGGGCATGCTGTCATAACCCACAAACATCCACACTTTCCGGATATCCATCATCGCCACGGGCATTGAGCCCAGGTCTTTGAATGCACCCTATTGTTTTTTACGAAAGCGTTCGGAGGGAGATATTACCCAAATGCAAAATCGTGTTTGGGTGTTGGGTAATGTTCTCAGTGGCCAGGGGAAAGATAAGCACTCGCCTACTGTTTGAATGCGGACGTGGCTTAGATTGACAGCGCCACGCCCACATATGTCACATCACGTCTTCTTTGCAACCTTCTTACCCGCAACGGCAGCCTTGAAACCAGCGCCGGCCGTAAAGCGCGGCACAGTAGTGGCTGCGATCTTCAGTTCCTTGCCTGTTTGCGGATTGCGTCCGGTACGGGCCGCACGCTTGGATGGCTTGAACGCGCCAAACCCAATGAGGGTCACAGAATCACCTTTCGCTACCGCTTTGACAACGGCGCCGAGGATGGCATCAAGCGCCCTTCCGGCAGCAGCCTTGCTAATGTCTGCTTCGGCTGCTGTGGCTTCGATCAATTCAGTCTTATTCATGAACATCCCTTGGGTTGGTTGAGAAGATTTGATGCTACCAGCGTTCAGGCATTTGTGGCCTAGCAAGCCAACAGTCAAAAGCCAGCAATAGCAATATGGTGGGCGCGCGTTCCGCGCCAGAACAAGCAAGGGACATCTGGCGGAATAGCAAATGCAGTTCATGATAAGGTCAATTATCAAGAATGCTGTTTTTCTGATTCAACTCAAGGATCTGTGACCTATATTTCCTGTTTCTTCTTGATTTCAGCCAGTTAGCCATGGAATCCACTCGCAAAATCGGGCGTCACCACCTCGCCTTCTACCGCGGCTGGCTGCAGGGCCTCGATCTCAAGGTCGCAGCGGACCGCTACCTCGAATCCGGCCTCGATCAGCGCATCGCGCGCTCCACGCTGGCCTGGATCCAGCAAACTCTGACGATGGCTGCCCGCCGGCATGGCCGACATGCGCTGGCCCGGCTGCTGCGCCTGCCGCTCGGCATCCTGCCCGAGGCAGTACGGTCGACGACCGCCCTCCCCTCGCTCGAAACTTTCCGCGAAGCACACGACCCCGATCACTTCTATTCGGAGAAGGAACTGGCCGCGATGTACGTCGAGGCCTATCCGCAGAGCATCGACCGCCGCGCGAGACGCTACGCCCGTCTGGTCGAACGCCAACTGGCGGCGCTGGTGTGGGTGGAAGAACTGCTCGCCACCGATCCGCAGCCGCAGGATCCGGTTGCCGCCTGGTTTGACGATCGACTCGCTGCCAGGCTCATCCTCGCCGGCGTCCCCACCATCGAGGCGCTGCATCAGCGCGTCCGCACGCAGGGCTACCGCTGGTGGGTGTCCGTACCACGCCTCGGCGAAAAAGGGGCGCGCCGGCTCGTGACGTGGCTTGCCACCCACGAAGGCAGTCTGGGTGTGATGGCGCCACAGGGGCTCGCCCCGCTGCGGTCATTGTCGCCGATCGAACTGACCCGGCCCTCGGCCACCGCCATCATGCCGCTGGAGTCGTTCTCGACGCCGGCGGAGCTGGATGGCTCGGTTGGCGAGAACCGATGCCTCGGCCGCAGCCGCATCAATGCTGAAAATGACTATCAGGCGATCCAGGCCTGGCTGAAAGCGCGCGCGTCGAATCCGAATACCGAACGCGCCTATCGCCGCGAGGCAGAGCGCCTCCTGATCTGGTCAGTGATGGAGCGCGGATGCGCCCTGTCGTCGCTGTCGATCGAGGATGCCATTGCTTACCGGGATTGGCTGGGCGGGCTCGGCCGCACATTACCCTCGGCATGGCCATGGCGCCTGCCCCAGGCGGAATGGATGGGAAAACGCAGCACACCGCGCTGGTCGGCCAACTGGCGGCCATTCGAAGGAGCTGCCTCGCTGCGCAGCCAAATCCAGGCCCACACCATCCTCAAGTCCTTATTCGAGTGGCTTGCCAAGGTGCGTTTCCTCGACAGCAATCCCTGGGACGGCGTGCCGCCACCACAGCGGACGATGGGCGTGGCCACGGCGCCTGATTTGGAACTGACGCACGCTTTCACACGCAGCCAGTGGGCGTTTCTCATGGAGTATCTGCACAGGCAGCCTATGGACGAATCCATTCGGCGCTTGCACTTCGTGCTCCCCTTCGCCTATGCCACGGGGCTACGGCTCGCCGAACTGCTGGATGCCCGCTTGGGGAGACTCTATTCGGTCCCGCTCAAGAAAGACCTGGGGGTCCGCTGGATGCTGAAAGTGCTCGGCAAAGGTGGCAAATGGCGTGCAGTCCCGATGCCCGGCATGGTGATGGATGCATTACGCGATTACCTGGCCTGGCGGGGCCTGAATGTCGACCCACTGGATAATCCTGAAGACATTCCCATGATCGCCCGGCTGCGGCTTGGGCAGGATACGGGCACCCTGGATCCCACGACGCTGTACAAGGCCTTGAAGGTGTTCTTCAGGGAGGCGGCTGCGGAGCTTGCCACGCAGGGGCATCATGACGATGCCAAAAAGATGGCGAAAGCCTCGACGCACTGGCTGAGACACACGCGCGGCGCACATTCCGCAGAGACGATGCCGGTCAACATGATCCAGCGCCTGCTCGGACACGCCAGCGTGGCAACCACCAGCATTTACACGTCGACGGACGACGAGCTGCTGTTTCTGCTACTGGATGACAGCCTGAAAATAGAAACACAACCGGGCAGCAGGGTCAGCTGAATGGCCATGCCAATTCTGTTGGACTCTGGCAGACGATAGAACGCTGAACATCGTGCACGCGCAGATCATGGGATCCCTTGGTTGATCACCTGCTCAAGTTGCCGAGTGGCATCAAGCACCTCGACAAAATCGGGCACCTCACCAAAAATCATCCCGGTCATCGCCTGGTAATCACGCCTGAGCGCATCCACCATCCCGGGTGTCGGTGTGATCGCAAATGAACCGGGCCGGGCATGCAGCAGGTCCAGATCCGCGCTGTTGAAAAACATCAGGGCGTGACGCGCACAGTCGAGAGCCAGTGCATGATCCGTGGCTGCCTGTTGCCCTACCGGAGAACGAGTCAGTTTGTAGATGTCGTAGTAATGCCGCGAAACACGATGGCCCTGCTGGCGTAACACTCCCCGGTTGTCATGCCAACGACGCAAGCCATGCAGGATCACGACCTTGTCCCAGAAAGTGCGCTCGGCATCGATGGTGACCACGTCCGGCACGACGAGATCGGCCGCCGGCATGTCGTCGGCGACATAGGGCTGAATGGTGGCGAAACGGTGCGGGTCCAGAGCCGACTTGGCTCCGGCTTCGATCTTGACCGTTGGCTTCACATATTCGTCGACACCCGTGCTGGCGGAAGGGTAACGTACCAGCAGTGTCTGTTGATCCGGGTCGTCAGGATCGTGAACGACGGGGACTTCTGCAAGCGATACCCCCGCTTCGCGAAATGCTGCCTCGATCTGCCGGTTCAAACGCGCTTTGAGTGTGCCCTGGATGTAAACCTGGCAGGCTTGCTTGATGGCTTCCAGCAGGAGGCGTTGCTGCTTGCCCGAGAGACCCTCCAGGTCGCCAACCTGGATGTCCTGGCCAATGTCTTCCCGGAACACCGTGATATCGATGTCTTCAAAAAACCGGGAGATCAGCCCATAGGCCTTGGACAGCGATGTCCCACCCTTGAAGAGCAGGCGTGGCTCGCCGGTGTCGCGGCCGTTGAACAGCAGGTCCAGCACCCAGGACACCCAGAAATCCTTCTCCACATTCTGGATCGGCGTGCCGAGCCGGTTGGCGGTCGCCAGGAACAGGCCGCGACGATCCTCGGGAGAGGCGGCGATGATACGAAGAAAGTCGGCGTTCACGGCGAAGCCTTGGTGCTTGCCTGCTCGGATTGGGCAAGCAGATCGCGAATCCACTGTTGCATCCACGACGGTACAGTGTGTAAACCGGATCGCAGATCATCACGAATCGCGCTTCCCTGGCTGGAGTCCTGCAGTAGCCGAATGAGCTTGGCTTGAATCGCATCCTGATCGATCTGGGCTCCACCCTTCAGACCATCGCGGAGCCAGTACAGGGCTTGCATCACTCGCATGGCTGGACGGCCCGCCCAGTAAAGCTTGCTTGGGGCCGTCAGTTTGAACTGGAGGGTCAATTTGCCCAACTGGATCTGTCGCAGTCGACCATCGGCCGTGTGGCCCACCACCCGGCCCTGGCGGCGTTCCAGCAGGGACTGTCCAATGGCCTCTTCCAAGCGCTTGATCTGCAGACTGACGGCCGACTGGGTGCGGCCCAGCCGGTTCGCGGCGGCGGAAATACCGCCGCTGTCGGCGATAACCACCAGGGTAAGCGACAGGTCCATGTCCAGATTTCGGAGGACGGACTCCTTGGGGTGTTCGATTGCAGCCCTGTCGGACCCATCGAGCAATCAACTCCATGCCATGTCGAAATGATGGTGAGAATAGACAAGGCAACCGCGGGGACTACCTTCGCTCGCGACGCTGACTGAACCCACAGCAAAAGTTTGCCACATGCAGAGAAGCGGCGTACACATTCGCAGATTGACATTGACGGATTATTAGTTAGGATTCCTAACTATGAACTTCGATCAAATTACCGAGCCTCTGGATCGGCGTCTGGCCGACGGTCTT
The DNA here is from genome assembly GCA_020057245.1 of Thiobacillus sp. Classification (GTDB taxonomy): domain Bacteria; phylum Pseudomonadota; class Gammaproteobacteria; order Burkholderiales; family Thiobacillaceae; genus Thiobacillus. The sequence goes on from JAGVGD010000155.1 coordinate 6,625, forward strand.
ACCCGGCTGGCCGCGGTCGCCCGCCAGCTCGACTGGCAGGCGGCGGAGGCGGCGGGTCTGTCTCCGACTCAGGCCGACATCCTGCGCTTCGTCGCCAATCGTCCAGCGGGCGCCCGGCTCACCGATGCCGCTGCTCACGCCGGCGTGCGCAAGGCCACGGCCAGCGATGCCGTGTCGGCACTGGAGAGGAAGGCACTGGTGCGCAAGTACGCGGATGCCACGGACGGTCGCGCGGTCGCGCTGAAGGTGACGGCCAGGGGTCATCAGGTCGCGCGAGACTGGCCCAGCAATTTCGCGCCGATCGTGGCGGGCCTCAACCAGGCAGAGCAAGAAGCGCTGTTGGGCCTGGTGGTCAAGATGATCCGGCATTTACAGCAGCGCCGTTTGATCGCTCCGCAGCGCACCTGCGTAACCTGTAGGCATTTCCGCGAGAACGTCGCCCCGGGCACGGGAACGCCGCATTTCTGCGCGTTCGTGGGCGCCCCGATGGCCGAACTGCATTTGCGCGTCGACTGCGCGGAGCACGAATTGGCCGCTTGACGGCGGCCTTAACCACCTCGTCCAACCGGTTCGGGGTTTTTTTGATCTTTATAGTTAGGAGTCCTTACATGAAAACACCCGCCACCTTCTACCACGCCGGCTGTCCCGTCTGCATCGCTGCCGAGCGGCAGTTCGCCGACGCCATCGACCCGACACGTTTCGACGTCGAGATCGTTCACCTAGGCGAGGCCAGCTCGCGCATCGCCGAGGCCGAGTCGTCAGGCGTCAAGTCGGTTCCAGCCCTGGTTATCGGTGAACATCCGTTCCACATCAACTTCGGCGCTGCCATCGCCGACCTGAAATAGGAGAATCCATCATGAAAGCAAAAATCCTGGCTGTACTCGGCGTTACCGCCGCCACCGCGGCGCTGGCCGCGGAGCCCGTGGTCCCGTATCCGGAAGGCTACCGCGACTGGCATCACGTCAAGAGCATGGTGATCGAGGAAGGGCATCCCCTGTTCGCATCCTTCGGTGGCATTCACCACATCTATGCCAACGACAAGGCCATGAAAGGCTACCGGGGTAAAAATTTTCCGGATGGTTCGGTCATCATCTTCGATCTGCTCGAAGCCGTGCATGATGGCAATGCCGTCACGGAAGGCTCACGCAAGGTGGTGGGCGTGATGCGCAAGGATGCGAAGCAATTCAAGGCCACCGGAGGCTGGGGCTTCGAAGGCTTCGGCGGCGGCGATCCGGCCAAACGCGTGGTGGGTGCAAATGCGGCCTCGGCATGCTTCGCCTGCCACCAGCCGAAAAAGGCTCAGGACTATACCTTCAGCCGGCTGCGTGACTGAGGCCGCGCCGTGGATCAGCCCGCATTGTCACCACCCTGCGCATGTCGCAATGGCTGAACGCGCCGCTTCTACTTGGATCTGGAGCCGCAGCGCGGCCACGTCGTGGTCGCCTGCGCCTGCCAGATGCGTGCCCCGGCTGCGTGGCTCATGTGGTTCCGCAGATGAAGGCGACGCACGGACTGCTCGGCCCGCAAGACATGGTAGGGGTGGGTCCGCACGCGGTGTTCGAGCATCACGAGGGCCATGACCGTAGCGGCGCAGCGTGCTTTCGTGCACGAATACGGTAGCCGCCTTACGGTTGGTGCGGATGGCCCCGGGGATGACATGGATCGGTTCCAGAGACTATGGCGGCGTACCGAATGCGGGGCACTCCGGCTCATGCGTCTTTGTCACCGAGCCTTGAACCCACCATGTGGGTTCCTCACAGGTTATGCCGTATATCCTGAGCCAAGCGCCTGGAATCGACCTCATCCAGGTTTGAAATCGTGATGCGCAAACCGGGTATGACTTCCCGCACACTAAAAGCCTCTCCACTGCGAACCAGCCAGCCGTGTTTGGCCAAAGCGAAGACGACCTGCTGGCTGTCCTGTCGCAACGGCACCCATAGATTCAAGCCATCCGCCGGGGTGGCGACGGGTATCTTGTGATCAGCCAAAGCCGCCGCCAGCCAGGCGCGACGACGGCTATAGTCCTGTCTCGCCTCGGCGACGCGCGAGGACAGGGTCTCGCATGTCAGGCACACCCCAACAATGTCCTGCAGCAGATGACTCACCCAGGTCGTGCCTGAGGCCAGGCGCAGTCGCAACCGCAAAGAGGTTTGGTGGTCACTGGCGACGAACGCCACCCTCAGATCCGGGCCGAGAACCTTGGAGACCGACCGGACCAGCGCCCAACGCTGAGCCTCGGCGGGAATCACCGAGTGATACGCCGCCTCGGACAGTAGCGCGAAATGATCGTCGACGATCACCAGCACGTGAGGGTACCGAGCCAATACCCGCCGTAGCGCCTCGGCACGCCCTGGACTCAAGCTGCACCCGGTGGGGTTATGCGCACGCGGCGTCAAAATGACCGCTTGTGCCCCGCCAGCTGACAGCGCCTCCTCCAGGCTCTCGACGCGCATGCCCTCACCGTCCACCGGCACGCCGACCGCCTCCAGCCCTCCGGCCCGGAGGGTGCTTATGCTGCCGAGGAAGCACGGGTTTTCCACGGCCACCTTGTCACCCGCGACCAGATTTGCAGCCAGCAGTCGTTCGACGGCATCTACCGCACCGTGGGCGAGATCGATCTCGAATGCCTCCGGGCAGTCATCTGCAAACCACTGCCTTCCGTAGGCGTCGAGTTCGGGGTTGACGGTGGCCTCGCCGTACAACCTCGGGTGATAGGACGACCGGGCAACGGCATCTCGAATGTCCGGTAGCCAGACCGGATTGGGATTGCCGCTCGCCAGATCGGTCAGCTGTGTGCCGAGCAGCGCGCCTTCCTGCTCCCCCAGTGTCTGCTGTTCGCGGATGACCGTACCGAGCCGCCCGTGGGCTAGCGCGATGCCTGTTGCCACCAGCCGCTTGTAGGCGGCCGCCACGGTGTTGCGGTTGACGTCCAGTTCCATCGCCAAGCTACGCACGGGGGGTAATGACTGGCCTGGTCGCAATTGCCCCGATTGGGTCAACAGACGCACGCTGTCATAGATCTCTGCAGCAGTTCTTCCGCTTATTTTCATTTTGTCCTAGGACAATATATAATTTGACACATAACAATTATACGCTGATGTCCAACCCCTGTTCAGCCGCAGTTTGGCTAGCGGGTCCATTGAGTGAGGAGGGCTCTATTTTGAACTATCCAGAAACTGAAGAATGGCCTGCCACTCCGCCACGGTATCCGCAAGCCAACACCATCGAGGACTTTCGTCACAACCTCAACGTTGTTCAGACACGCATCGCGGACGCCTGCCGTCGCGTCGCCCGCGATCCGGCCAACATTCGGCTGTTGCCGGTCAGCAAGACGGTTGACGAAGCCCGCGTCCGACTCTCTTACGCCGCCGGCTGTCGACTGCTTGGCGAGAACAAGGTGCAGGAGGCCCACGGCAAGTGGGAGGCTATGGCCGACCTACCCGATCTGCGCTGGTCGGTAATCGGGCACCTGCAGACCAACAAGGCAAAGCTGGTGGCGCGCTTCGCCACGGAATTCCAGGCACTTGACAGCCTGCGCGTGGCCCAGGCTCTGGATCGCCACCTGCAGGCCGAAGGTCGCTCGCTCGACGTATTCGTTCAGGTCAACACCTCGGGGGAGGCCAGCAAGTACGGCTTGCCTCCGGATGATGTACAGGCATTCATGCGCATATTGCCAACCTTTTCCGCCTTGCGCGTCCGCGGCCTGATGACTTTGGCCCTGTTGACCCGTGACGCCTTGCGGGTTAGGGCCTGCTTCGTCCTCCTGCGTACGCTGCGCGATCGCCTGCGTCAGGACACACCCGCAGGCATTGAGATGAATGAGCTGTCGATGGGTATGTCTGGCGACTTCGAGATTGCCATTGAGGAAGGTGCCACGGTCGTTCGTGTCGGCCAGGCTATTTATGGTGCCCGTTCCTTACCCGACAGTCATTTCTGGCCCGCCGCTTCCGCCTGGAACTAAATGGAAACCCTAATGCTTCACTCAACTGTCGACCCGCCTTTTCCGGCCCAAGCGTGGTTGGCATCCGTGACCGAGAGGCCGCCTATTCACTGAAAAGCTGCATCCCACCTGCGCGATCAAGATTGGAGTCGAGATATGGAACGAGTAAACGTTGAACAAGAAGCTGCTGTCGCCGGCATGCTCAAGAAATTATCCGTGCTTTGGAGGAGCCGCGCGGCCGTAAATCAGGAGCCGCTCGACTATTCGAGTCTGGCGTTCGATCCGTCGAAGAAGGACTTCCGCGTCTCCTTGTTGCCATTCCGAGATCACCCGGCATGGCTCGATGCGCCCGAAGAACTCAAGTCGACGTGTCTTTCCTACGCTTGGGGCATCTACAACCTGAAAACCATCTATATCGAATGCGATGTGGTAACGCCCGCTTGCGAGGATATCATCAAGACGCCTCCGAGCAGCAACAATCGTGTCCTGTTGCAGGATGTGATGTCGGAAGCCTTGCTGGATGAGGCATTGCATACCCGAATGTCCATGCTGGCCTGTAACTACATATACGACATGCGTGGCATCCCGCCGCTGAACTTCGCCGACTTCAACCTGGTGCAGTGGCGCAACAACGTCCTAAGCACGTGTAATGCTGAATGGGAGCGCCGTTTGACCCGCTTCGCCATTGCTTGCGCCAGCGAGACGCTGATAACCGACTACCTTAAGACACTGGCCGAAGACAGCTCAATCCAGAGTGTCTGCCATGAGGTAACAAAGACCCACGCGATGGACGAATGGAGTCATTCGAGTGTCTTCAGTTTCGTCGCCACCGACATCGTTCAAGGTCTCAGCAGTAAAGAACGCGAGTATCTGCGATCGGTGATTCTCCAGACCGTCCAGATCTTCGCCAATAACGAGCTTGGTGCTTGGGCCACCGTGTTCTCAATGCTGAACTTTCCCCGCGCCCGGGATATCTTGCACGACACGGGAGACAGCAATGAGATCAACGTTTACACGGACTCAGTTGAAAGCCTTATTGACCGGGTCGGGCTCGCCCGCAGTGGGGAAATTCACTCCTTGGTCGCTGCGGCTCATGTAAAGCACGAAGGGAAAGGGGTGCGTATATGAGCCGGATCATCCAGACCCGTTGCGAGCACACGCACGCTGAGGCCGGTGGCGTCAAGGTCTTCACGCTGCGCGCCGATGGCGCAGACACAGGATTCCTCGATGCGCTCCAACCCGGTGGACACGTGGCCATTCGCTATCCCGATTTCTCTGGCACGCCTCGGCAGCGGCTTTATTCGATCACACGCATGAATGAGCCCGATCTCTTCGAAATCGCGGTCAAGCGGACCGGACGTCGCGGCGTATCGGACTATTTGCATTCGACTGTGAAGGAAGGATCGATCATTCCGCTTCAGTATGCAGCCAGCACCGTCACCGTGGCATCGATCAGCAACTTCCACAGGGTCGTGATGCTGGCTGGTGGCATTGGCATCACCTTGCCGATTGCTTTGATTCGAGAGTTTGCCTCGTTGTCGCGAAGCGGCAAGCACGTACCTGCCGTCACCTTGCTGCTGTGCTTCCCGCGTGTCGCAGACATACCGTTTCTTCACGAATTGCTCGAATTAGGCCTCACCACAGAATGGTTCACCTTCCGCGTGTTTGTCACCCGTGAAGATATTCAGGCATGCACCCACTTCCAGCCGGGGCGTCCATCTGACCACTTCTTGGAAGCTCTGCAGCAGCCCGATGCGGTTGTAATCTGTGGAAGCCACACATTCGCTCATCAGTTCCGGCAGCGCGTGGCTAACTGGTTTCCACGGGCGCGCCTGTTCGCGGAATCCTTCACTCCGCCGACCTCGCCAAGCGAACCGCCTGGGGCGCCTCTTACCTCCGCACGGTTACTACTCGCCGAGACCGGTCTGGTGATCGAAGCGGATACCAACAAAAACATCCTCGATAATCTGGAGACCAACCACATTTCCATACGGAGCCAATGCCGTTCCGGCATCTGTGGGAGTTGTCGTCTCAGGATCGTCTCGGGGAACTGCCGGTTCGAGCCAGACTTTTGCCTCAGCGACGGAGACAGAGCCAATGGCTATGCGCTGGCTTGCTGCACGTTTCCGAAGTCAGGAGACGTCACCATCGCGCTGCACGCCTCACGCTGATGCTGTGCTCCAACAGGATGCGAAGCCTCACCCAGACACACATACACGATTAAGGAGATACCATGAAATCAGCCGTTGCCATCCGCCACATTCATTTCGAAGACCTTGGAACCCTGGAGCCGTTGCTGCATGAACGCGGCTACACAGTGCAATATATCGATGCCACCGTGAAAGACCTCTCTACGCTTGACGTGCAGACGCCAGATCTGCTGGTGGCGTTGGGCGGTCCCATTGGCGCCTTCGACGAAAACGTATACCCCTTCCTCGCTGACGAGCTGGCGCTCGTGCATCGCCGCTTGGCAAGCAAACGCCCCATTCTGGGCATCTGTCTGGGCGCCCAACTTATAGCCCGCGCCTTGGGTGCCTCGGTGTATGCCTTGGGTAACAAGGAAATCGGCTTCGGGCCACTTACGCTGACAAACGACGGCCGCACGTCCGTCCTGGCGCCGCTAGGCGATACGCCGGTACTGCACTGGCACGGCGACCAGTTCGACATTCCGCCCGGCGCCGCACGACTGGCGAGCACTGCGATCGGCGCGAACCAGGCTTTCGCACAGGGTCCTGGGGTGTTGGGGCTGCAGTTCCATTTGGAGGCCGATGCCCGGCTGATCGAACGTTGGTTGGTTGGCCATGCCTGCGAGCTGGCCCAGGCCGCTATCGATCCGTGCACGCTGCGCACCCAGGCACGAGAACACGAAGCGAAGCTCTCTTTGGCAGCGCGCAGCGTATTCACAGCCTGGCTCGATGGCATTGAGGCCACCGTGGACGCATCAGCATCTTGATGACACGAACCTTGTTTAACGGTGCAGCGGCCAGCCCGACATTGCAGCCGCTGCCCATCGATGTCGTGTCGGTGCAATCTCAGGTGGTCTATGGCCGCGTCGGCAACAACGTCGCCACCCCCACCTTGGAGTCATTTGGCATGACCGTCGCGGCGGTGCCGACGGTCATGCTCAGCAACACTCCGCATTACCCGACCATCCACGGCGGGGCACTTCCCACGGATTGGTTCAACGGCTATCTGTTGGATTTGTCGGCTCGTGATGCAATACGACAGACAAGAGCCCTTCTGCTGGGCTATCTGGGCAACCCGGCCCAAGCCGAGGTGCTGGCCCGCTGGATTAGTAATCTCCATGATGAACGGCCAAGCCTGCAGGTGATCGTTGATCCGGTGATAGGGGACCATGACCACGGAGTCTATGTCGATCCGGGCATGATCGAAGCCTACCGCCGGCACTTGCTGCCTCTGGCGCATGGCCTGACGCCGAACGGTTTCGAGCTTGAGCGCCTGACTGGTCAGCCCACAGGCGATATCGGAAGCGTTATCGCCGCCGCGCGAATGCTGCTGACAGGACGTACCCAATGGGTAGCCGTGACCAGTGCTACACCCATCGCCCTGTCACCTGCAGAGATGCAGGTCGCCGTCGTCACCCGCGACGAAACACGGGTCTTGAAGCACCCTCGCATCGCGACCTCGCCCAAGGGCACCGGCGATCTGTTCGCTGCCGCACTGACCGGGCATCTTTTAAACGGGGCCTCGGTGTTCAAGGCCGCTGCGCAAGCCTGCAACCACGTTGTCATTGCCCTCAAACACACCCACCGGGCACGTTGCGCAGAACTGCTGCTGCCCTCGGTGGGGCGCGCTTCTTGTTCAGGATGATCGCATGCGCACCTATCGACTCATCATTCGGCGCCACAACAGGTTGTTGGGCCATTTTGAATCCAGCACCCCCTGGTCGCGGGAAGCTGTCGAGGACATCGTCGCACGCCTGGGCACGGACGATGGCTACCAACTTGAACTGCTGGTCGCCGATGATGAGCGCCGCCTGCTGGAAAGCAGTCCAGAAGGGATAAGGGTGCTAAGCATCGAATACCGGTTCAAGACCGTGGCCCTGGGCACCTGAATCAACCTACTGGAGAAAAAATTGTTATGCCGATTTCCACACTGCACTTGATGCAAGCCTATTCGCGTCAATCGGTTTCATTCACCCACGGACTCGGGGCGCACCTGTGGGATGCACAGGGTCGAGAATACCTCGATGCCATCGCCGGGGTGGCCGTGACCAACCTGGGCCACGCCCATCCCGAGATTGCCCGAGTCATCGCCGATCAGGCCGGACTACTGTTGCATATCTCCAACATGTTCACGATCGCGTGGCAGGAGCGCCTGGGTGAGCAACTTTGCTCGCTCTCGAATATGGAAACCGCATTCTTCTGCAACTCCGGCGCGGAAGCCAACGAAACAGCACTCAAGCTGGCGCGTCTGCACGGCAATCGCAAGAAGGTAGTGCAGCCTCAAGTGCTGGTGATGGAAAACAGCTTCCACGGCCGCACGTTCACCACACTGGCCGCCACCGGCAATCCATCCGTGCATCATGGCTTCGAGCCGCTGATGCCCGGCTTTGTGCGCGTGCCCTATGACGACATTGACGCAATCCGCCATGTGGCTACGCGCTCACCCGGCATCGTTGCGGTGCTGGTCGAGCCCGTGCAAGGCGAAGGCGGCGTGCGCATCGCTTCCGCCGAGTACCTGCGCGCCTTGCGGGTGTTATGCGACGAGAATGATTGGATGTTAATGATGGACGAGGTGCAGACAGGTATGGGCCGCACCGGCACTTGGTTTGGTTACCAGCATGCCGGACTGTTGCCTGATGTCATCACCTTGGCCAAAGGGCTAGGCAACGGATTCCCCATCGGCGCCTGCCTTGCACGTGGCCAGGCCGCCGCGTTGTTCTCGCCCGGCCACCACGGCTCAACCTTCGGCGGCAACCCACTGGCTTGCCGAGTGGGTTGCACGGTCATTGACGTGATGCAGCGGGATCAGCTCCCAGAGCGCGCGTCAGTTGCCGGGCGCCGCCTGCTGGCCAGCCTGCAGGATGCGTTGGTCGGCGTCCCCGGCATAGTCGCCATCCGCGGCCAGGGACTGATGGTCGGGATTGAACTGGATCGACCTTGCAACGAGTTGGTGCAGCTGGCATTGGCCGATGAGAACCTGCTCATCAGCGTAACCCGCGACAGGACCATCCGCCTGCTGCCCGCGCTTGTATGTACCGACGCCGAGATCGACCAGATTGCTATCCGCACCGGCAGGCTGGTGCGAGAGTGGGCGCATGCCCTGGTCGAGCTGCCCGCCATGAACGGGTGAGATGAACAGTACACCCGACAGCGCATTGAGGTCGCAATGTGGCCTCGACATATAGCCGAGGTAACGGACATTCTCAAGCCATGGCTTCATGGACACCCCGGGGTTCCGAGCATGAACGTGCATTCGACTCTCGTCATGACCGGGCGCCACCGAATGATGTCATAGGACCAAGCGCGCAATGGAGTTGCGACATCGCCGCTATTTCATCGCCGTGGCCGAAGAACTCCACTTCTCCCGCGAGGCCGAACGTCTGCACATCGAGCAGTCGCCGCTCTCACGCGCCATCAAGGAATTGGAATACGCCCTGAATGTTCAGTTGTTCGAACGCCGAGCCTGTTGGCGGTCGCCAGGAACAGGCCGCGACGATCCTCGGGAGAGGCGGCGATGATACGAAGAAAGTCGGCGTTCACGATGAAGCCTTGGTGCTTGCCTGTTCGGACCGGGCAAGCAGATCGCGAATCCACTGTTGCATCCACGCCGGTACAGTGTGTAAACCAGATCGCAGATCATCACGAATCTCGCTTCCCTGGTTGGAGTCCTGCAGTAGCCGAATGAGCTTGGCTTGAATTGCATCCTGATCGACCTGGACGTCATCCCTCAGGCCATCGCGCAGCCAGTACAGGGCTTGCACCACTCGCATAGCTGGACGGTCTGCCCAGTAGAGCTTGCTTGGCGCCGTCAGCTTGAACTGAAGGGTTAATTTGCCCAACTGGATCGGTCGCAGCCGACCATCCGTATGTACGATGACCTGCCCCGGCACCGCATTGGTCAGGCCCAGATCGTTGGCGGCGGTCATCCCGTCAATCAATACGCGCACCTGGTCGCGGCGACCGACGGCATCGATCACGCTGCGATAATCGGGGGCGGTTGGCTGGCCGGTGAGAGAGTTCATCCGGGGCTGGTCGTACAGTCCTCGGTCGATGCGACGCAGATCATTGCTGGCGACCATGCGCTGGAGCGTTTTGTCCACCGCGTCGCGGCTACCCAGGTCGAGAAAATCCACCGGCGTCCATACTTTGGCTGCCGGTGCCTGGTTGATGCGTTGCATCACCTGCGATTTGATGACGGGCGTCGGATTGAGCATGACTGGCTCCTTGTCCGATAATTATATACATATTTCGGACACAGACAAGACCGGGAATGACCGAACAAGCAGGAAGGCAAGTAGGCAGAAGACTGGCGTGCCATTATAAAAAGAACGAAAATGATCAGTATATTGAGGGTCGCGAGATTTATGCGCGATCAGGACTCGATTCATGAATGAACAAGCGAAGGCTGTGGTCTGACTTGAATCCAATCCCGCCATGGGAGTGGCGGAGAAAATAACAAGCTGAATAATTACCCCCCTTGCAGTTGCGGAGCCGAAGGGATTAAAACAAGAAAGGCGAAAAACACATGGGTTCCGCACCCTCTAAATGCCTGCCCGCATACATGGAGCAGTTCTGCAATGATCTATGGCTTAGCCATGGCCTCGCAGACAAAACAATCGCTGCCTACCGAGCCGATCTAATCGGTTTCTCATCATGGCTGTCGGGGCATAACGAAAAGACGCTACTCCAGGCCCAGATCCTGGATATTGATGAATGGCTGGCAAGCTTGCTAGCCAGAAAAATAAGCGCACGAAGCGTCGCTCGCTATTCAGCCTCGCTGCGGCGCTTTTACCGATATCTCACGTCCAACGGGTTGGTTTCACAAGACCCGACCGTGCCGCTTGGCAAGATCAAAATCCCGCGAAAACTACCGAATACCCCGACTCAGGATGAGGTTGCAACGCTGCTCGATATTACCGATCTCAATTCTCATCAGGGCCTGCGCGACAAAGCCTTGCTCGAATTGCTCTATGCGACCGGCTTACGGGCCGCAGAGCTGTCAGGTCTCGAAATCGGTGATATTGATTTCAGAAACCGGGTCATTCGCGTTTGTGGGAAAGGGAACAAAGAGCGCCTTGTTGTGTATGGCGAAGAAGCCTCGTTCTGGCTTGATCTGTATCTAAGCAGATCGAGACCCGCATTCAGGCGAGATTCCCGCTGCAATTATGTTTTCCTCTCGGTACGAGGCAAGAAGTTAAACACAAGCACCCTTCGACTGGTCGTGAAAAAGCATGCCGAGAACAACAGCATCGTTAGGCCTCTGAGCACTCACAGCATCCGGCACGCTTTCGCCACCCACCTACTGGATGCCGGCGCTGATTTGCGGGTTATCCAGAAACTGCTGGGACATGCCTGTATCAGCACAACTCAGATCTACACATTCGTTGCTACCAAACGATTGGTCACGCTTCACGCAAAGTCCCACCCCAGGAACAATGTCGGGGCATCATCAAACGATTTTGATGGAAATCGAACCCTGTTTCGCTCAACGAGATTGCGCTGAGCAGCTCTTGGCTGACTTCATAGGATTATTTGCCAGGCTTGCTCTTGGGTGCGCCGGACAGGCCTGACTGCCACTTCAAATACCTTGCGCGGCAGCGAGGTCAGCGCGTATACCGGGCAGGCGTGCAAAGCTGTCGCGTTTTACGGTGTCAATGAAGTCGGCGACAAACGCACGCGCCGCATCGGTCTCGCGCACAGCAGCATAGAGTTCCGCCCACAGACCGTGTTTGCCAATGGGGCGGGCAACGATATAACCACGTTCCAGATACTGCGCGACCGCCCACGCGGGCAACGCGGCCAGCCCACGGCGGCTGGCGACGAGTTGCAGGATGGCGACCGTCAGTTGCGCCTCGCGGCGCGGAGGTTTCACCCCAGCAGGAGCAAGTACGCGGCGGATCAAATCAAGACGGTCTTCCGGCACCGGATAGGTAATGAGCGTGTGGTCGGCGAAGTCGGCGGGCGCGAGCTCTTTTTTTGAGGCGAGCGGGTGGCCAGGCGGCAGCAGCGCCAGCATCTCGAACCCGAATAGCGGCACATAGACCACCCCAGCGCGCGGCGCGCTTTCCGAGGTGATGACCAGATCGGCCTGCTGGTCCAGGAGTAAACCTACCGGGTCGGCCTGAAAGCCACCCAGCAGATCGAGTTCTACACCTGGCCACACGTCGCGGTAGCTGTCCATCGCCGGCATCAGCCAGTCATAACAGGTGTGGCACTCCACCGCGATGCGCAACTCACCCGCGTCGCCGTCCTTCAGCTTGGCCAGATCGCGCAGCGCCGCGTTGACCTGCGGCAGGGCCGTGCGTGCCAGCGTCAGCAGCCGACGTCCGGCGGCTGTAAGACTAAGAGGTCGCGCGGCGCGCTCGACCAGCGGCAATCCCAGCGAATCTTCCAGCGCCTTCAGTTGATGCGACACCGCCGACTGTGTGAGATGCAGTCGCTCAGCGGCGGCAGTCAGTCCGCCCGATTCAGCGACGGCCTGCAGCAGCCGCAGATGGCGTAGTTCGATATGAGATTGGCTCATGTATTGGATGAGAAATATTCGTTTGTTTCATGTTACCGGCACCGGCATCATGGCGTCCATCATTCATTGGGAGCACACGCATGGCACTGGCACACGTATTGGGCGTTCCGCGCATCGGACCGAACCGGGAACTGAAATTTGCACAGGAGTCGTTTTGGCGCGGCGAAATCGATGAGGCCTCGCTGAAAGCGGTGGCGAGCGGTATCCGCCAGGCCAACTGGCAACGGCAACATGCAGCTGGGCTGGATTTCGTCACCGTGGGTGACTTCGCGTTTTACGACCAGATGCTGAACCACATCGCGCTCCTGGGCTGCGCACCGGCGCGCTTCGGCTTCGGGGACAAAATCAGCCTGTCTGAGTATTTCCAACTGGCGCGCGGCAATGCCGCATGCCATGCGATGGAAATGACTAAATGGTTCGACACCAACTATCACTATCTCGTCCCCGAGCTGAAGCACGATACGCAGTTTTCGCTGAGCACGGAATGGCTGTTTGAGGAAGTAGCCGAGGCGCAAACAGCCGGCTTCAATGCCAAGCCCGTGCTGATCGGCCCGCTCACTTTCCTATATCTGGCAAAGGAAAAAATAGCAGATTTCAACCGCCTCGACCTGCTCGACCGCCTGCTGCCGGTCTATGGAAAGATTCTGGCGCGACTGAAAGCGCAAGGCGTGGAGTGGGTGCAGATCGACGAGCCAATTCTGGCGTTGGATTTAAGCGCCGACTGGCGCACCGCTTTCGAACGCGCCTATCACCAGCTGAATGCCTCTGGAGTGAAGCTGATGCTCGCAAGCTATTTCGGTCCGCTGCGTGAGAACCTGCTGGTAGCAATGAAACTGCCCGTGGCTGGGGTGCATGTCGATTGCGTGCGCGGCGGCGACGAATTGGCGCACGTGATCGACTGGCTGCCCATCACCAAAGTACTTTCGGCGGGTGTGATCAACGGCCGCAATATCTGGAAAACCGATCTCGCCGCAGTGTACGAGCGCTTCGAGGGACTGCATCAGCGCCTTGGCGATCGGCTTTGGCTTGCGCCATCGTGTTCGTTGCTGCATGTTCCGGTGGGTCTGGTGGGCGAAACACGGATCGATCCAGAACTTAAGAACTGGCTTGCATTCGCCGACGAAAAAATCGTCGCGCTGGCCATACTCAAAACCGCATTCAATGTCGGCCGTCAGGTTGTGGCTGCGGAGCTTGCCGACTATGAACGGGCGCTGGCCGCGCGACGAGCCTCACGCAGGGTGCATGACGCGGCGGTCGGCGAGCGTCTGGCCGCGCTCACCGCTACGCACGACACGCGCAATCAACCGTTCACGGTACGCCAGGCTGCACAGCGCGGGCGTTTCAGGCTACCCCCCTTCCCTACTACGACCATCGGCTCTTTCCCGCAGACGACTGAGATACGAAGTGCCCGCGCGCGTTTCAAGAAAGGTGAAATCAGCGAGGCCGAATACACCGTAGCGATGCAACGTGAAATTCAGTATGCCGTCGAAAAACAGGAAACCCTGGGGCTCGACGTCCTGGTTCACGGCGAAGCCGAGCGCAACGATATGGTCGAGTACTTCGGCGAGCAATTGCAGGGCTATGCATTTTCGCAAAATGGCTGGGTACAGTCCTACGGTAGCCGCTGCGTGAAACCACCGATCATCTACGGTGACGTATCGCGACCCCAGCCGATGACAGTGGGCTGGACACGCTATGCGCAGTCCCTGACCGGCAAACCGATGAAGGGGATGCTGACCGGGCCGGTGACGATGCTGCAATGGTCCTTCGTGCGAGACGACCAGTCGCGTGCGACCACCGCCCTGCAAATCGCGCTAGCGATCCGCGACGAAGTCGTTGATCTCGAAGCAGCCGGCATCGGCATCATCCAGATCGACGAGCCGGCCTACCGCGAAGGCCTGCCGCTCAGAAAAACAGACTGGCCGGCCTATCTCGACTGGGCCAGCCGTGCGTTCCGCATCAGTGCATCCGGGGTGGCTGACACCACCCAGATCCACACCCACATGTGTTATTCGGAATTCAATGACATCCTGCCCGCAATTGCGGCAATGGATGCCGATGTCATCACGATCGAGACCAGTCGCTCGGACATGGAGCTATTGCACGGATTCGGCGAGTTCAACTACCCAAACGAAATCGGTCCCGGCGTCTATGACATCCACAGCCCGCGCGTCCCGTCCGAGCCGGAAATGACACGCCTGCTGGAAAAGGCTACACAAGTGATCGCGCCTGAAAACCTCTGGGTCAATCCCGACTGCGGCCTGAAAACGCGTGGCTGGTCGGAGACCGAAGCCGCGCTGTCCAATATGGTGGCAGCGGCTCAGGCTTTACGGCAAAAACATGAGTTCACGGCTTGATGGGTGCACGTTAGAGAGGGATGGATAAATCCTCAATCAGTGCTGCGCAAAAAAGTGTGGGTTAACCTGCGATTTGCCGAAACAGCTTAGGTTAACTCTCACACCGATAGCAGAGATTTAAAGATTCTCGCTAGCGCCGATAATGCAACTTCTGGGGACTGGTCAAACTGCGCCCGTACAACTGCTCCGTCTATCGCCAAAGCCAAGGCTTGGGCATCCTTCACTCGTCGCCTGGATAGGGGCAACAAGCTTGCTATGACAGAAGTCATCTCCTGCTTATGGCGCTGCGCGATCTCGACAACCTCAGGCATAACGCCCCCCAGTTCTCCAACACTATTGATGAAGGCGCAGCCGCGAAAACTCGCATCGCTGAACCACTCAGCCAAAGCAGGAACGATTGCCTGAGCATTGCCACCATGACGCTGTAACGAATCCACGAACCACCTCATCCAGCGCTGATGACGGTACTCCAGATATTCACGGATTAGGTCACTCTTGCTTGGGAAGTGACGATAGAAGGTGACCTTGGCCACGCCTGATTGCGCAATTACACGATCGATTCCTGTCGCACGGATGCCTTCCCGATAGAACAACTCATGTGCAGTCAGCAGAATGCGTTCCCGTGCCGGGAGTTTCTGATTTTCTGGGTTATCGAGGGTTTTCATGCGGACATTGTAGACAGAGCTGTCCACTATGGATAGACTCCCGCACGTAGACAGCTCTGTCTACATGTTTCAAGGAGCCCATGATGGAAACCAAACCACCGCTACCCCCTTTCACGCAAGAAACCGCGACCCAGAAAGTACGCATAGCCGAAGACGCCTGGAATACGCGCAACCCGGCACGAGTTGTACAGGTGTATACGGAAGATACCCGCTGGCGCAACCGTGCAGAATTTCCGGTTGGGCGTGAGCAGGTGCGTCAGTTTCTTGAACGTAAGTGGGCCAAAGAACTGGAATATCGGTTAATCAAGGAATTGTGGGCCTGTACTGGCAATCGCATCGCGGTACGGTTTGCCTACGAGTGGCACGACGACGCGGGCCAGTGGTTTCGCTCTTATGGCAATGAAAACTGGGAGTTCAATGACCAGGGTTTCATGATGCGCCGCTATGCAAGCATCAACGATTTGCCAATCAAGGAATCGGAGCGCAAGTTCTTCTGGCCGCTTGGCCGCCGTCCTGAAGATCATCCGGAGTTGAGCGAAATAGGATTGTGAAACGCTTAGTCCATCCTGGGGAGACGCACATGCAAGGCAAAGAAGAAAACGATTTATTTCACGAAGGCGAAATCGAAGCCCAACGCCGCTTCCAGGGTGATTCAATCCGGAACGCCCAACTACTCGGCGCCATGATCCGCGATAATATCCCACCCTCTTGGGCAGAATTCCTGGAGAGCCAGCCCTTCTTTTTCATCGCCACGGCCAACCATCGCGGCCAGTGCGATTGCAGTTTCCGTGGGAGGGAGTTCAACGCCTCCGGCCAGCCCTACTCCCTGCTCAAGGTGGTGGACGCAAAGACCCTCGTGTTCCCGGACTACAGCGGAAACAAGCTCTACAACTCTCTCGGCAACATTCTGGTCAACCCTCACATTGGAATGCTGTTCGTGGATTTTCAGAGCCGATCCAGGGCGCGGGTGAACGGGACGGCTGAGATCATCGAAGACAAGGATGCTTATTCGGAAATCTGGCCTCTTGCCCTGCGCTACGTCGGGGTCACGGTTGAGCAAGCCTATCCCAATTGCAAAGCCAGGGTACCGAAGATGACACTGGCCCCCCTCACCGATGCCTTTTTTGATGAGTGATCTGCGGGCATGACCAACCTTCCCAATGCCCTGCGTGCCTGGAACACGGACGCCTTCGCTCGAACCTTGAAAGGCGAGATCGAGGATCTCTGTACAGGCACGCTACCGCTGGATCAGGGGACGTCCCAAGGCGGCAATGTAGATGACAGCGATATTGTGGTCATGGTCTTGAATGCGGTGGATGCGAACATTGTTGTTCAAGCCAAGATTGGCGTCCTAATTACCGAAATCGTCGCCCCATATTGCGGTTGTCCCATTGAGCCTGTCGAACTTAACGCTTATTGTGAGATGCGTGTCAGCATTAACAAAGCGACAGCCGAGGCTGAGTTCCTAGTCACGCCGGACTGATGATCCTCCCATTGACGACCGCGACAGGTTTTGCGGGCGGACAACTGCAGCACTACCGTGCGCAAAACTGCGTTTCTCGACTCTGTCATAGCTGCAGGTGATCAAATAAGCAATGGATTACGAACTTAGACCTGCCACATCTGATGATTACGCATACTGTTACCGTCTCACCAAGAGGAACATGTATGACTTTTTCTGTAAACACTGGGGAGGCTGGTTTCCAACCGAGTTCCGTAAAGGATTTGTGGTTGAGAACACATCCATGGTGATAATCGCAGGTAAAAGAGCTGGCTACCTCAGCGTGAGGAAAGAGCCCACATCCATTTACATCGACAACATCCAGCTATCTCCTATCCGGCAGATCCAGGGGATTGGCACAGAGCTCCTGAATTGCCTGCTTACCACTCATTCAAGTGTCAGCATTCATCTTACGACCTTTGAAGACAACCCTGCCAAAAGGCTGTATGAACGAATAGGATTTGTCGTTGTGGAAAAAAATGGCATGACAATAAAAATGGAAAAAGCGGCCCAACAAGGCGGTGTAATGGAGCCGCTAACGCGTCCCGGTGACCTTTAACGGTTATGGCTTAAACATAGCAAGATCCGGGTCGCGAATGCGCGCTTAAACCTCCATATTCGTTAAACCCGTACTGGAACAGATTCTTGTCAGTACGGAAATTAACTTATGAGAGGTTTCGCAAAATGTCTGCACTGTCCAACAAGGTCGCCCTTATTACCGGAGCAAGTTCCGGGATCGGTTATGCAACAGCAAAACTATTCGCCCGAGAGGGTGCCAAGGTCGTCGTCGCCGCGCGACGCCAGCCGGAACTTGACGCACTCGTTGAGGAAATCACCCAGGCGGGTGGTCATGCCGTAGCACTTGCCGGCGATGTCAAGGACGAGTCTTTAGCGAAAGCCTTGGTCGAACTGGCTATAGGTCATTTTGGTGGTCTCGATGTGGCATTCAATAATGCCGGCACGACCGGTGAGATGGGCGCCACGCCTGATGTGTCGCTTTCGGCGTGGGAGGACACGATCAGGACGAATCTGACGAGCGCTTTCCTCGGAGCAAAGTATCAACTTCCCGCGATGCTTGACCGGAACGGCGGATCCCTGATCTTCACGTCGACATTCGTCGGTTACACCATCGGCCTACCGGGCATGGCAGCCTATGCAGCGAGCAAGGCCGGGCTGATCGGCCTCACGCAGGCGCTCGCGTCTGAGTTTGGCCCCAAGGGTATCAGGGTGAACGCCCTCCTGCCGGGCGGCACGGACACCCCCATGGGACGGGCTTTCGCCAATACACCGGACACCTTAGCCTTCGTCCAGGGGCTTCATGCCCTGAAGCGTATGGCTTTGCCGGAAGAGATCGCGAAATCGGCCCTCTACCTCGCATCCGATGCATCGAGCTTCACCACCGGTTCGGCGCTGCTGGCTGACGGCGGGGTTTCCATCAATCGAACCTGAATACTCACGATCAACATGTCCATGGAAAATCCAGATGTCTGACTATGACCGCATAGCCGAAGCAATTTCTTTCATCGCCAGCCAGGTCAATAGCCAGCCGAGCCTGGAAGAAATTGCAGCACACGTGCATTTGAGCCCTTTCCACTTCCAGCGCCTGTTCAGCCGCTGGGCTGGCGTGACGCCCAAAAGATTCTTGCAAGTTCTGACGTTGGAGCGTGCCAAGCAATTGCTGGGCGAATCGAAACCCCTGCTTGAGGTTTCGGACTCCCTGGGGTTGAGCAGCGGTTCGCGGTTGTACGACCACTTCGTTCATCTGGAAGCGGTTACACCCGGCGAATACAAGATGGGAGGCATGGGTTTGACGATTGAACATGCCGTACATGACACCCCTTTCGGAAACGCATTTATTGCCATCACCCCCAGAGGTATCTGTAGTTTTGCGTTTCTGGAGCGCGCGGAAGCCGATGGGCATCTGGCTGGTTTACATAAAAATTGGCCACATGCGATGGTGCATGAAAATCGTCAACGAACGCTTGCAGTGATCAAGACCATGTTCGGCGAAAAACGAAAATCAGACCGTCCAGTGTCTTTGCATGTTTCCGGAACGAACTTTCAGATCAGCGTGTGGAAAGCATTGCTGCAGATCCCGCCGGCAAAAGTGGCGAGCTATACCCAGATAGCCACCGCAATCGGCCATCCAGGTTCTGCCAGAGCCGTGGGACAGGCGGTAGGCGCAAACCCTGTCGCGATCCTGATCCCCTGCCACCGCGTCATCCAGCAAAGCGGCAAATTGGGTGGCTACCACTGGGGTGAAACCCGCAAACAAGCAATCCATGCATGGGAAGTGGCAAGATATGAGTAACCTAGCCATAACCCATAACATGGAGTTCGAGAAGGGACGCACTAAAAGCGGCGCACTCCTGAGCTTGAACTTTGGCGTCACAACAGGAAAATCATGCACATTCGCATAGCCACAACTGACGTCGAGATTACTGATTGCTTTCCCGTAATGAGGGAGCTTCGTCCCCACATTGCGGAGGACCAATTTCTTTACCGAATCCGGAGCCAAATAAACTTAGGCTATCGGCTGGCCTTTGTGCAGGTTCTGGATAGAGTGGTTGCCGTCGCGGGTTTCCGGATCGGTGAAAACCTCGCGTGGGGTCGTTTCCTGTACGTCGACGATCTTGTAACCCTTCCCGCTCATCGTTCCAAGGGCTATGGCGCCAAGTTGCTCTCGTGGCTCATGGAACTCGCTGCAAAAGAGGGTTGCCAACAAATGCACCTGGATTCAGGAATCCAAAGAAAAGACGCGCACCGGTTTTATGAACGGGAAGGCATGACAATGGCGAGCTTCCATTTCGTCGAAAACATAGCGCTAAACAAGGCGCTCCAGAGGGACGGAGACACGCCGCTTGCGGCGCACCCCTGACCTAGCACCTTCGGCCGCAAAAGGAACGTAGATGGTTTCAGCCGCGCAAACACCACAACCTCCGTACTTTGCGGTCATTTTTACGTCCGTCCGCACTGAGGGCGACAACGACTACGCTGAAACGGCAAAACAAATGCTGGAGCTTGCTTCTGCGCAACCTGGCTTCCTCGGCTTCGAGAGTGCACGGCAGGAGATCGGAATCTCCATTTCATATTGGTCAAGCCAGGAAGCAATAACGGCCTGGAAGGAGAACGTTGCTCATCGCCAGGCTCAGAGCAGGGCAAAGGACTGGTATAAGCAGTTTCGTGTTCGGGTCTGTCGTGTCGAGCGAGAGTATGGTTTCTAGGTGCTGTGCAACAAGCCCACGTACCTGTAGGCAGCCCGCTTCGTAAGCATTGACTATATCGGTTGTCTCGTGACCAATGGCTTCAGGGGCCAGACAACATTACAGTCGAACAGGACGCGCTAACCGCGCAACCCACACCATAACGTAGTAACCCAAGACGCAAGTCGGATGACAGCGTAAAGCCAAACACCCGGGAGCGCTTTAATTACGTCCAGCCAAGACCCCACCGTCGACATCCCAAACTGCACCAGTCACCCAACTGGCATCATCGCCAAGCAGGAAGTGAATGGCTTTTGCGACATCCTCTGGCATGCCAATCCGACCAATCGGATGAAAGCCGTTGAATGTGGCAAGTGTTTCGTCAATTTGACTTGGGTCAATGAATGCCTCGTAAATAGGTGTTTTAACCACGGCCGGTGAAACCGCGTTTACTCGGATGTTGTGGTTGGCCAGTTCCATCGCCATGTGTTTCGTGAGTGCGTGTAGTCCTGCTTTCGCCATCGAATAGGCAGAGGAAGGCGTCGCTTTAATAGCTTTTTTTGTCCAGACCTGCCGGACGAAGGCGAGGAATGCAAAGGCACGCACTGACAGTCTGACAACTAGCCGTGCGAACTAGGCTCACACGGCCAGTTTTCGATAGAGGGTGCGTTCGCTGATGCCTAACTGTGCGGCCAGCGATTTGCGGTCGCCGCCATGGTGCGCCAGCGCCCATTGTAGGTAGCGCAGCTCCGCCACCTCCAGCGGGCCGATAGCATCTACTCCAGGCATGCCTTCTGCTGCATCTTTCGTCAGTTCGGGTGGTAGGTGCTCCGGCAGCTGGCAGTCGAGACCCATCCCCCAGATGGCCAAGGATGGGGATTTCGATTGTAAAACGAAGAAAGTTATCTCATAGTGCTCGTCCCTCGCCTGCTTCTTCGTAAGTTTTGCCGTCGCGGATATGGTAAATGCGTTTGAAGGTGGGAATGATTTTTTCGTCGTGGGTGACGACGATGATCGCGGTCTGGAATTCCTGCGCCAGGCGGTTGAGGATCTTCACCACGGTGAGCGCGCGTTCGCTGTCGAGCGGCGCGGTCGGCTCGTCGGCAAGGATGATCGGCGGCTTGTTGGCGAGTGCCCGCGCAATCGACACCCGCTGCTGCTCGCCGCCGGACAGTTCGGCAATGCGTGCCTGCGCACGGTGCTGCACGTCGAGCGCGGTGAGCATCTCCAGCGCGATGGCGCGTGCCTCGGCATTGGGCACGCCGGCCAGCATCGGCAGCAGTGCGACGTTGTCGGTGGCGTCGAGAAACGGGATCAGATAGGGCGCCTGGAACACGAAACCGATGCTATCGCGGCGTAGCGCGCGCAAATCGCTGGTTTTCCAGCCGTTGTCGAAAATCACCTCGCCGCCGAGGGTGAATTTCCCGGCAGTCGGCTCGATCACTGCGCCCAGACATTTCAGCAGCGTGGACTTGCCGGAGCCGGACGGCCCGATCAGCCCCACCACCTCGCCTGGATAGACCGCCATGTCGACGCCCTTCAGCGCATCGACCGCGGCGCTGCCGCTGCCATAGCGCTTGGTGATGCCTTCGATGAGGATTGCGGGTTGGGGGTCAGCCACCGATCGCCTCCGCCGGGTCGATTTTGAGCGCGGCGCGGATCGCCAGTACCGAGGCCAGCGCACACACCATCAGGGTCAGGATAAACGCACGTCCGGCGTCGCCGGTTTCGAGCAGGATGTATTTGGGGAAGACCGGCGCCCACAGCGTGGCGGCCATGTTGCCGACAAAAAAGCCGATTACGCCCAGCCCCAGCGCCTCCTGCATGATCATCGCGGCGATGGTGCGATTGCGGGTGCCGATGAGTTTCAGCACGGCGATTTCCTTGATCTTACCCAAGGTCATCGTATAGATGATGAAGGCGACGATGGCCGCGCTTACCACCGCCAGGATGATCAGAAACAGGCCGATCTGCTTGGCCGCGGTGGCAATCAGCTTGGCCACCAGGATCTCTTCCATGTCGGCGTTGGTGTACGCGGTGAGGCGCTTCCAGCGCGCTATGGTGTCGGCTACCTCGCGCGGATTGGCGCCCGGCTGGATTCGCACCAGCACGGCATTGACCTTGTGGCTGGACGCCTGGATGGCCTGCACTGCTTCCAGCACGCCAGGCTGGCCGGGGCGGTTGACGGCGGGGTTGGCGGCAAGACGGCTGCGGTCGTTGACGATGGCGTCGTTGTCCTTGAGGAACTGGGCTTCCTGCGCGTCCTTCAACGGAATAAACAGCATCGGGTCGCCGCCGGACGACACCATGCGGCGGGTCAACCCGACCACGGTGTATTCGTGGCGGCGGATGCGCACGACATCGCCCGGCTTGAAGCCGGTCTTCGCGTCGGCCACCGCTTCATAATGCGCGCGGTTGATACGCCGCCCGGCAATCAGAAATGCCGGTTCGCCCGGCCGACCCGGCTCGAATCCGGCCACCATCACGCGCTGGCTTTTGCTCTGGTGCGCCACCTGCATGGTGAGATAGGCGACGTTGCCCGCCGCCGCCACGCCCGGCAGGCCTTCGATGCCGCGGTACACGTCATCCGCCACGCTGGAGGGTTCGGCGAACGGACCCAGGGTGTGTTGCTGCACCACCCAGACATCCGCATCCGAAGCGCGCAGCAGCACCTTGGCGTCGTCCACCATGCCGCGATATACGCCGGCCATGGTCAGGGTGACGCCGATCAGCAGCCCCAGCCCCATCCCGGTCAGCAGGTAGCTTTTCAGATGGTGGGCGATATCGCGCCGGGCCAGATTGATCATGTTTGATCAGTCACGGCGCGAGTTTTTGCTCGCGCACGCGCACGCCGTCGTCAAGCTGCCTGGCGCTGTAGGCGATGACTTTTTCGCCGCTAGCTAGCCCGGACAGCACCTGTATCAACCCGTCCTGGTTCTGCGTTCCCACGCGCACCGGCTTGAAGCGCGCGCGTCCATCGACCGCCTGCCAGACGCCGGTCTGCCCTTTCATCTGCGTCACCGCCGCGCTCGGCACCGCCAGCGCATCGCGCGCGCCGGGCAGCCTGATCGTCACTTCTGCCAGCTCGCCCAGATACAAATGCGCGGGCGCCGTGTCGAACGCCACATCCACCACCCGCTCCTCGGTGACGGTATCGCTTTGCAGTTCGATGCGCGCCACC
>JAGVGD010000015.1 GCA_020057245.1 Thiobacillus sp.
GTCCTGCCGGCCGCGTCTGGCTTGCGCCTGGCCGGCAGCGGGCGCGGTCTCGATGTCAGCGGCTGGCTGGCCTTGCTGCCAGATACGGAAGGCGGCGAAGCGCTGCCGCTGTCGGCGCTGGATTTGCGATTCGATTCGCTGGACCTGCTGGGCCGGCGCTTTCAGGATGTCCGCCTGCTGGGCGCCAATCGCAACGGCCTGTTCCGCACGCAGGTGAGCGGTCGCGGCGTGAACGGGGTGCTGAACTATCGCCCGGCGGGCGAGCTCTCTGCGCGCGTAACGGCGCAGTTCAGGCAGTTGACCATTCCGGATGCGGTTGCGGGGCCGGTTGCCACGCCGGGCGCCGAGGCGGATGCGATGACGATGACGGCGGCCGAATTTCCGCAGCTGGAGGTGACGGTCGAAGATTTCCGCTTGCAGGCACGTGCCCTGGGCCGGCTGGAGGTGCTGGCGCACGGCACGCCGCAGGGCCTGCTGATCGACAATCTGCAATTGACGCATGCCGACAGCGTGTTCCGCATGAATGGCCTGTGGCATGAACAGGGCATCAGCGAGACGCGTGCCGAGCTGAACTTGCAGGTGCTGGATGCGGGCAAGTTCCTCACCCAATTCGGTTACGAGGATGCGCTCAAGCGCGGCAGTGCCAAGATCGCCGGTAATGTGAGCTGGGCCGGTTCGCCTGCCGACTTCAGCCTGGTCACGCTCGCCGGCCAGCTGGATTTCTCGGCCAGGGAAGGGCAATTCCAGAATATCAATCCCGGTGCGGGCAAGCTGCTCGGCGTGTTGAGCCTGCAATCCCTGCCGCGCCGGTTGAGCCTGGATTTCCGTGATATCTTCACCCAGGGCTTCGCCTTCGACGACATGCGTGCCGCGCTGCGCATTGCGCGGGGCGTGGTTTATAGCGATGATTTCAAGATGCGCGGTCCGGCCGCCACGGTCCATATGTCGGGGCTGGCCGACCTGAATCAGGAGTCGGTGCAGCTGCGCCTGAAAGTGGTTCCGAAATTATCCGAAGGCGTGGCGGTGGCCGGCGCGCTGATCGGCGGGCCGCTGGTCGGCGTCGGCGTGCTGGCCGCGCAGAAGCTGATGCGCGATCCGATCGAAGAAGCCAGCAGCCGGAGTTTCATGGTGACGGGGCCATGGCTGGCGCCCGAAGTCACCCGTATATTGAATGCTCAGCCCAAACCGGATGCCCAGGCAAACGAACCTTGATTGTGGAACTTGATCATGACGACAAAAAAAATCACCCAAGCTGTCCCTGCTAAATCCAGCCCGGCCAAATCCAGTGCGGCCAAGCCGGCTCCGGCCAAATCCAGCGTGGCGCGTCCCAAAGGCGCCCAGGTCAAAAAATCGGCGCCGCAGGCCGATACGGTGCGGGTGGCGGCCATCCAGATGGCGTCGGGCTCCAATGTGTCGGCGAATCTGGCCGAGGCCGAACAGCTCATCGAACTGGCCGTCGAGGCTGGCGCGCGCCTGGTCGCGTTGCCGGAGTTTTTCTGCATCATGGGCCTGAAGGACAGCGAAGTGGTGAAGGCGCGCGAACCGGAAGGATCCGGCCCGATCCAGGCCTTCCTGTCGCGTATGGCCAAAAAACACCGCATCTGGTTGATCGGCGGTTCGGTGCCGCTGGAGGCCAGCGTGGCGAACAAGGTGCGCAACAGCTGCCTGGTATACGACGAGCGCGGCAAGCAGGTGGGCCGTTACGACAAGATCCATCTGTTCGGGCTCGATCTCGGCAACGAACACTACCGGGAAGCCACGCTGATCGAGCCGGGCGATTCGGTGGTGGTGATCAACAGCCCGTTCGGCCGCATCGGCCTGTCGATCTGTTACGACCTGCGATTTCCCGAGTTGTACCGCTCCATGCCCGAGGTCGATCTGATCGTGGTGCCGTCGGCGTTCACGGCCACCACCGGCCGCGCCCATTTCGAAACCCTGATCCGTGCACGTGCCATCGAGAATCTGGCCTATGTGATCGCGCCGGCGCAGGGCGGCTACCATTTGTCCGGCCGCGAAACCCACGGTGACAGCATGATCGTCGATCCCTGGGGCGTGGTGCTCGATCGCCTGCCGCGCGGATCCGGCGTTGTCATCGCCAACATCAACCCGGCTTACCAGGCCAGCCTGCGCAACAGCCTGCCTGCGCTGAAACACCGCTTTATCAAGTGCGAGCATATCGAAACCAGCGTGGCCGAGCGGCGCGTTTCGGTTCCGCGCGAGAAGCCCGCCAAATAATTCAGTGCCAAGACAATCAGGACAACGCCATGAACCCCATCGACGCCTTCGTACCGATCCAGACCGCCGAGCAGCTGTTTCAGTCTGCCGAGGCCACCCTGCTGAAACCCAACGGGCTCGACGCTGAAAAGCTCGCGCCGGTGTTTTCGCGCCTGATGTCGCACGATGTCGACTATGCCGACCTCTACTTTCAGTACTCGCGCTCCGAAGGCTGGAGTCTGGAAGAAGGCCAGGTCAAATCCGGCAGCTTCAACATTGACCAGGGTGTCGGCGTGCGCGCGATCTCGGGCGAGAAAACCGCCTTTGCCTATTCCGACGACATTAGCCTTGACGCGCTCGGTGCTGCCGCCGACGCCACCCGCGCCATCGCCCGTGCCGGGCAGCAGCGGCAGACCGCGGTGACGCGCCGCGGCGACAGCCGCCTGCTGTACAACGCGATCGATCCGCTGGTCTCGCTGGCCGATGCCGACAAGGTCGCACTGCTGGAGCGGCTGGAGAAAAAGGCGCGCGCCATGGACCCGCGCGTGATCCAGGTGATGGCCAGTCTCGCCTCCGAATACGAAGTGATTTTCGTCGCGCGCTCCGACGGCCATCTCGCCGCCGACGTGCGCCCGCTGGTGCGTCTGTCACTGCAGGTGATTTCGGAACAGGATGGCCGTCGCGAGCAGGGCAGCGGTGGCGGCGGCGGCCGTTTCGACTACAGCTATTTCACCGACGACATCCTCGACAAATACGCACGCCAGGCGGTGCACCAGGCTAGCGTCAATCTCGACGCCCGCCCCGCGCCCGCCGGCAGCATGACGGTCGTGCTCGGTTCCGGCTGGCCCGGCATCCTGCTGCACGAAGCGATCGGCCACGGCCTCGAAGGCGACTTCAACCGCAAGGGCAGCTCGGCGTTTTCCGGCCGCATCGGCGAACGCGTCGCCGCGCCCGGCGTGACGGTGATCGACGACGGCACCATCCCGCTGCGCCGCGGTTCGCTCAACGTCGACGACGAAGGCAATCCGACCCAGCGCACCACGCTGATCGAAGACGGCATCCTCATCGGCTACATGCAGGACATGATGAACGCGCGCCTGATGGGCATGCCGGTCACCGGCAATGCGCGGCGCGAATCGTATGCCCACCTCACCATGCCGCGCATGACCAATACCCTGATGCTGAACGGCGACAAGAATCCGCACGAAATCATCGCCTCGGTGAAGAACGGCCTCTACGCCGTCAACTTCGGCGGCGGCCAGGTCGACATCACCAGCGGCAAATTCGTCTTCTCCGCCGCCGAGGCCTACATGATCGAAGACGGCAAGATCACCTACCCGGTCAAAGGCGCGACCCTGATCGGCAACGGTCCCGAAGTGCTGACCCGCGTCAGCATGATCGGCAACGACATGGAAATGGATTCCGGCGTGGGTACCTGCGGCAAGGAAGGCCAGAGCGTGCCGGTGGGAGTGGGGCAGCCGACGTTGCGGATCGATGGCTTGACTGTGGGTGGGACGGCGTAGGGCTTAATTGACGCTTGCGGTGCAATACTTTTTTGTGTGCGCATTTAGCGGGCGATAGATGAAGACGCCGGATGATTTGTTACGTACTGCGGAGAACCGTTTGACAGAGGCTCTTGCTGTCTACGAATCCGGAGGCCATGGTGTGCATGCTGCGGAGTTTTATGAGCTGCGAGTCCAGGCGGCGATATTCAATTACGACATCTGCCGTGAAGTCGTATCCCTGTGGAAACACGAACCGAACGGGTTCGCCCTAAACGTGGCTCTCAAAAATATCGTTCACAAGCTCTACGAGTATGACAAAGCGCTTAGCGGTAAGCTCGTTAACCGTGTGCTTACGCTTGCACGGGCACGAGAAGTTGAGATACATAACGACGACATACGGAACGAGCGCAAGAAGTGGCGGGGGCAGTTGTCCAAGCTGCAAAAATGGGCCGACGTGCGAAACGAAACATCAGGTCACTACGGCAAAAACATCGCTAAACAGGTCGCATTGCTGAAGCAGCTTGATCGAAAAGAGGTCATGGCTGTTGCTGCTGCCTTTCTGGCCTTCAATATCGTGGTATTGAAGGCGCTCACGCGAGTGGGGCGTGGTAAATAATTCGCCGTCTGAGCTCGTAGGTTGGGCAGAATGAAATGAAGCCCAACGCAGGCCATCGCACATACGCAGACAATCACTCATGCAGTTGGGCTTTTCAGCCCAAGCTACGTGCTCATTTATCAGCGCCCGACGCGCAGGAATAACGGCCAGCTCAGGTGCAAGGCGGCGTCCGGCGTCCCCCACGACGGTCCGAGTTCCGCTACCAGCGCCGGTAGCGGATCGTGCCCCAGCGTGCCCTGATAACGCTTCACCGCGGACCAAGTCGACAGGTACGCGATAAGGCGTGGCAGGGTCCACTCGACCTTGATCGCAAAGTCGGGGGCAGCGATATCCGCAAACGGAAACGGCAGCCTCTTGTAAGCGTCGTCGATCAGCGCGCGCTCGGGTGGCCAGTACGGCCCGACGGTCTCGGCGTAGAAGTGCCGGAAGGGTGAATCGAGCTCGCCCGGCAACACCATGCGGCCGTAGCCCCACAACGCGATCACGCCGTTCCGCTTGAGCACCCGTTTCGCCTCGGCATGGAAGCGCGGCAGGTCGAACCAGTGCGCGGCCTGCGCGACGGTGACGAGATCGACGCTGGCATCGGCCAGCCCGCTCACTTCGGCGGTTGCCACGCGGTAGTCGATGCGGGCGTGCGGTGCGGCGTGGCAAATCTGTTCGGCCGACGCGTCGGTTGCGACGATGCGCTTGAAATGCGGCGCCAGACCGAGCGCCGCCTGGCCGTTGCCAGTGGCGCAGTCCCACGCCAGGTCGCGTTCAGTGCTGAGGCTGGCGAGCCAGGCATAGAGCTCGGCAGGGTAGTCTGGGCGGAACGCAGCGTAGCGTTCGGAGGCGGTGGAGAAGTGGTCTTTGAAATCGCTCATTGCGGCAGCAGCGTCAGGCGCAGGTCGTTGCCGATCGCACGCACGTCACCCAAGCGGAAGCGGGCAGCCGCTGCCAGCGTCATCAAAGGTGGATGGTCGAACAGCCCACGCGCGCTGTCGCCGGCAGCCATGGGGGCGACGTAAGCCACCCACTCATCGACCAGACCGGCGGCGAGCAATGCGCCATTCAATCCGGCACCCGCCTCGACGTGCAGTTCGTTGACGCCGCGCTGCGCCAGCAGCGTGAGCAGCGCAGCCAGATCGACGCGGCCATCCGTGCCGGGCAGTTCGACCACCTCCGCGCCGGCGTGTTCGAGCGCAGCGCGTGCAGCCGGATCGGCGTGATGACAGGCGATAAGCGCGGGCAGGATCGCTGCGTCCGCCGGGGTGCGCAAGGCGGAATCGACCACCACGCGCAGCGGCTGGCGGCCGATGTCGATGTCGCGCACGTTCATGCGTGGATTGTCGGCCAGCACGGTGCCGCTGCCCGTCAGGATGGCGCAGGCGCGGGCACGCAGGCGTTGCACGTCGGCACGCGCGGCCGCGCCGGTAATCCACTGCGACTGGCCGTTGGCCAGCGCGGTCTTGCCGTCCAGCGTCGAAGCGGTTTTCAGTCGTACCCAGGGACGCTGCCGTGTCATGCGCGAAATGAAGCCGGGATTGAGCGCGCGTGCCTCGGCTTCCATCAGCCCGACCTCGGCTTCGATGCCGGCCAGCGTCAGCATGTCGATGCCGCCGCCCGCAACCAGCGGATTGGGGTCAGTCATCGCCGTCACCACGCGCGCCACGCCGGCGCGGATCAGCGCTTCGGCACAGGGCGGGGTGCGGCCGTGATGGGAACAGGGCTCGAGCGTGACGTACACCGTCGCGCCACGTGCGGAATCGCCCGCCGCCTTGAGCGCATGCACTTCGGCATGCGGCGTGCCGACGCGCGCGTGCCAGCCTTCGCCCACGACCCGGCCATCCTTGACGATGACGCAGCCGACGCGCGGATTGGGGCTGGTGGTGGTCAGCCCGTGCGCGGCGAGTTGCAGCGCGCGCGCCATGAGGGCGTGGTCGGCGGCAGAGTAGCGCATGGTTGGGCGTGGGCGACAGCCAGAAATGGAATAGCCGGATTATCGACGCGCAGGGTGAAAAAAGTCGAGCCGGCCGGATGTGGATCGCGGCCGGCTCGGGGTGTTCGCTGTATCAGGTACGGTCGCCGCCTGGCTCGCCCGATCCTGCGAGGGGCTATTCGAACAAGTCGCCCACGCCGTGCGGCGGGCTGCGCTCCAGATCCTGCAGCATTTCGCGAAAATCATCCGGGTCCTGAAAGCTTTTGTAGACCGAGGCAAAGCGGATGTAGGCGATCTTGTCGAGCTTCTTGAGTTCCTGCATCACCAGTTCGCCGATTTCGCGCGCCGGCACTTCACGCTCGCCCAGGGTCAGCAGCCGCTGACGGATGCGATCGACTGCCGCGTCGACCAGTTCGGTCGAGACCGGGCGCTTGTGCAGCGCGCGGCGAAAGCCTTCGCGCAGTTTGCCCACGTCGAAGTCCGCCCGCATGCCGTTGCTCTTGACGATCTGCGGCGGCCGCAGTTCGGCGGTTTCCCAGGTGGTGAAGCGCTTGTCGCAGGCGGCGCAGCGGCGGCGGCGGCGGATCGCATCGCCCCCCTCGTTGACGCGGGAGTCAATGACCTGGGTATCAAGAGAACCGCAGAAGGGACACTTCATGAAACCCCCTGTAAACCTACTGCGCTTGCCAGCTTGAACGCGGGCAGTGCTCGGAATCCTCATGTACTTTTATGTACATTCCGGTTCCTGCGCGCTGGCCGCGTCCAACCCAGCTGCGCTCGCTACGGTTTTCAGGGAATTTCATCCGTAGTGGCCGACTCAACCGTAAACCGGATACTTCGCCGTCAGCTTCGCCACTTCGCCTTTGACGCGTTCGATCACGGCTGCGTCGTTCGGCGTATCGAGGAGGTCGGCAATCAGGTTGGCGAGCTGTTCGGCTTCGAGTTCCTTGAAGCCGCGCGTGGTCATGGCCGGGGTGCCGATGCGGATGCCGCTGG
This sequence comes from Thiobacillus sp., assembly GCA_020057245.1. GTDB lineage: Bacteria > Pseudomonadota > Gammaproteobacteria > Burkholderiales > Thiobacillaceae > Thiobacillus. The sequence continues at coordinate 7,250 of JAGVGD010000015.1, forward strand.
TGACGAAGGGCTTTTGCGGATCGTTCGGGATGGAGTTCTTGTTGACCGTGATGTGGGCGCTGCCGAGCAGGGCTTCGGCTTCCTTGCCGGTGAGGTTCTTGGCGCGCAGGTCGACCAGAAACACATGGCTCTCGGTGCGGCCGGAAATGATGGCCAGTCCGCGTTCGATCAGCACCTTGCACATCACCTGCGCATTGGCGAGCACCTGTTCCTGATAGTGCTTGAATTCCTTGCCGGATGCTTCCTTGAACGCCGTGGCCTTGCCGGCGATGACGTGCATCAGCGGGCCGCCCTGCAGGCCGGGGAAGATGGCGCTGTTGATCGCCTTCTCGTGTTCGGCCTTCATCAGAATGATGCCGCCGCGCGGGCCGCGCAGGGTCTTGTGGGTGGTCGAGGTCACCACGTCGGCGTGCGGCACCGGGTTGGGGTAGACGCCGGCGGCAATCAGCCCGGCGTAGTGCGCCATGTCGACCATGAAGATCGCGCCGATTTCCTTGGCGACCTTGGCGAAGCGGGCGAAATCGATGCGCAGCGAATAGGCCGAAGCGCCGGCGATGATGAGCTTGGGTTTGTGCTCGCGCGCAAGCGCTTCCATCTTGTCGTAATCGATGGCCTGTTCTTCGTTGAGGCCATAGGCCACGACGTTGAACCATTTGCCGGACATGTTGAGCGCCATGCCGTGGGTGAGGTGGCCGCCTTCGGCCAGGCTCATGCCCATGATGGTATCGCCGGGTTTGAGGAAGGCCATGAACACCGCCTGGTTGGCCTGTGAGCCGGAGTTCGGCTGCACGTTGGCGGCTTCAGCGCCGAACAGCGCCTTGACGCGGTCGATCGCCAGCTGCTCGACGATGTCGACGTATTCGCAGCCGCCGTAGTAGCGCTTGCCGGGATAACCTTCGGCGTACTTGTTGGTGAGTTGCGAGCCCTGCGCTTCCATCACCGCCGGGCTGGTGTAGTTTTCCGACGCGATCAGCTCGATGTGATCCTGCTGGCGGCGGTCTTCTTGTTGAATCGCCGCCCACAGGTCGGGATCGGTTTGGGAAAGGGGCAGGGGAGCAAACATGGCGGAGTCCGGAACGCGAAAAACGGCATTTTAGCAAAGCGCGCCTGAGAACGCGTGACAGCCGCTCAGCCGCCCGGTATTTCGTCAGCCTGAGGCTTGGTGGGGGACTGCCCCAGGCGTTCGCGCAAGTCCGCGATCTCCTGGCGCAAGGCCTTCAGGTCATGATGCATTTCCAGCCGCATGCGCCGTTCTTCCTGGCCGACGAAAAAGGCTGCGAGCGAAGCGGTGACCAGCGACATCATGCCGTAGGTCAGCACGATGACCACGCTGGCAAACAGCCGGGCTGCATGAGTGGTTGGGGTGAGGTCGCCGTAACCCACTGTGAGGCCACTGGTGAACGCCAGCCAGACGCCGTCCCAATAGCTGTGAACGGTCGGTTCCATCCAGTAAAAGCCGGCACCGGACAACAGCATCAGGCCAAAACCGAGCACCAGGATATAGGGTGTCGAGCCGGGCGTGATCGAGCGCATCTGGTGTGCCAGCCGCGCGATCAGCAGTCCGGCGAGCGCAATGCGCAGCAGCCGCAACAGTGCGGATAATTCACCGGGCAGGTGAGAGATCAGCAGCGACAAGGCAGTGGCGGCGATGATGGCGAGCGACAGCCAGTTGCGCAGCAGATAGCGCGTGCGCTGGGTGGTGACACTCAGCATCAGAAGCAGCTCGACCGAAAATGCCAGCAGCACCGCCCGATCCAGCATGCGGCCAAGCCATTGCAAATCCGGCTCGGCCGCCAGTTCGCCCAGATAAAAAGCAGGCAGGGCCAGCAGGGTCACGACCAGCATGGGCCAATGCAGGCGCTTTTCCCACTGATAGGCGCGGGAATTGTCGTGGGGCGGCACGCCACCCAGTCCCAGGGCAAGTCGGATATTGAAAGGCATTCGGTATGGATCGTGAAGGTATCTTTATAATTCTAGACCTTTGCATCCTGTTCCCCCGTTACCCGGAGTGTCCATGCGTTTTAATCGCCGTGATTTCCTGGTGGGCACCGCCGCCTTGCTGCCGCTAGGCGCAGCACAGGCCGCGATTGCTGAATCCAGTTCGCTACCGGCCGTTCGCTGGCGTCTGGCGTCGAGCTTCCCCAAAAGCCTGGACACCATTTATGGCGCGGCCGAAACCCTGTCCAGGCGCGTGGCAGCCCTGACCGGGGGCAAATTCCAGATTCGCGTGTTTGCGGGCGGCGATCTGGTGCCCGGCCTGCAGGTGCTCGACGCGGTCGGCAACGGCACCGCCGAATGCGGCCATTCGGCAGGGTATTACTACGTGGGCAAGAATCTGGCGCTGGCCTTCGATACGGCCGTGCCCTTCGGTCTCACGGCACGCCAGCAGAATGCGTGGATGTACGCCGGCGGCGGCATCGAACTGCTGCGCAAGCTGTATGCAAAATACGGCGTGCTGCAATTTCCCGGCGGCAACACCGGCACCCAGATGGGCGGCTGGTTTCGCAAGGAGATCAACTCGCTGGCCGACCTGCAGGGACTGAAAATGCGTATCCCGGGGCTTGGCGGCAAGGTCATGGCGCGGCTCGGCGCGGTGCCGCAAACCCTGCCGGGCGGCGATATTTACCCGGCGCTGGAACGCGGCGCGCTCGACGCGGCGGAATGGGTGGGGCCGTACGACGACGAAAAACTCGGCTTCCACAAGATCGCCAAACACTACTACTACCCCGGCTGGTGGGAAGGCGGCCCGCAACTGAGCTTTTACGTGAATCAGACGGCGTGGCAAGCCCTGCCCGAGGCCTACCGCCAGGCCTTCGAAGTGGCCACCGCCGAAGCCAACCAGTTGATGCTGGCGCAATACGATGCCAAGAACCCGCCCGCGCTGCTGCGGCTGGTAGGGCAGGGGGTCAAGCTGCACCCTTACCCCAAGGACGTGATGCTGGCCGCGCGCCGCGCCACCTTCGAACTGTATGAGGAAGAAGCGAAAATCAATCCCGAATTCGCGGCCATCTACCGCCCGTGGAAAAAATTCCGCGACACTGAGTTTCAGTGGTTCAAGGTCAACGAAGCGGCATACTCCAATTTCAACTATTACGTGAAATAGCCATGAATCCACTCGACCGTTTCATCACCACCTTCGATCTTGGCCTGCGCACGGTGTTCGCCAGTCCGCATGCCGGCCGCCCCTATCCCGGCACGGGGCCGGAGGCCGAGATGAGCGAAGCCGAACGCGCCCATGCCGCTGCGCTGATGCGCGTCAACCATGTCGGCGAAGTGTGCGCGCAGGCGCTCTACGCCGGGCAGGCGCTCACCGCGAAAAACGAAAAAGTGCGCGGCGAACTCGAACAGGCCGCACGCGAGGAAACCGATCATCTGGCCTGGTGCGAAACCCGTATCAACGAACTGGGCGGCCGCAAGAGCCTGCTCAATCCGTTGTGGTTCGGCGGCGCTTTCGGCCTGGGTGTGGTCGCTGGCCTGTTGGGTGACAAATGGAACCTCGGCTTTTTGGCCGAGACCGAACGCCAGGTCGAGGCGCACCTCGATGGCCACCTGCAGCAGCTGCCGGAAGCCGACGTCAAAAGCCGCGCTGTCGTCGAGCAGATGAAAATCGACGAGGCGCAGCATGCGCAGACCGCAATCGACCACGGCGGCGCGCCACTGCCGCTGCCGGTCAAACAGGCGATGCGCCTGGCAGCCAATGTGATGCGGCAAACGGCCAGCCGGATTTAAACCGGCTGCGGCTACTCGTGAATAAAAGCTACCGATATCCGCGCAACGGCCTATGATCAGACCAGCTTAGCTTGGCGCAGTGCATGCGCCGGGCCGGCACTTCTGTAGTTATTGCAAGGAGAATCATCATGGCAAAAGGCCAGGTACGCGGAAACAAGGAAGCAAAGAAACCCAAAAAGCCGAAACAGGTCGTGGTTCCGGTGGGATCGTTCATCACTGTGCCCAAAGGCAAGACAGACAAGCCGCAACACTGATTTTTGCGAAATTCAGAACAAACGCCACCGTTGAGGTGGCGTTTGTTTTTTCAGCAACCGGCCGCTGGCCGGATCGGCGTGCCGCGATCAGAAATGGAACGCTGCGCCCAGTGCGGGGCCGCTGAACTCGACGTCCTGCAGCAGTTTGTCGCCTTCCATGTCGTAGGCCAGATGACGGTAAACCAGGCCGACATTACCCCAACTCCAGCTGTACGCCACGCCCACCATCGCCTGCCAGGTCAATGCGGAAGAGCCGGTGCCGACGTCGGCGTAATACGGCATCGACCAATTGCTGTTGTCACCCAGCTTCACCCGTCCGCGCACGCCGACGATGGCGTCCCACAGATCGTCCTTCTGCGAAACGCTGCCGGCCGGAGGCAGCAGGCCAATGGGGCCGGATAGTGTCCAATCGGTCGAGGCTTCGAGGCTCAGATAGCGAAAACCACCGATGACGTCGAGCGTGGCCTGGGGGTTCTGCACTGCCGCATAACCGCCCACCAGGGTCCAGACCCCGCCGGTGATGGAAGACTGCGTGCCGAGGTCAACCGTCGCACTGACATGGCTGCCGCCGACTGTTTTGACCCGGCTGTTCTCGTCGCCGAAATCGAGGTAAATCAAATCGGAAAAAATCGACCATTTGTCCTTGCGCGCTTCGCCGCTGACCATCAGGGCAAATTCGAGATTGCTCAAGTAATCGTTGGGGCCGGTTTCTACTTCGGCGTTGGTATTGAAGCTCGGCAGGTCGTATTTCAGCGAACCGTTGATGGTGGGCAGCCACAGGTAGGGCGTCACGGTGAATGCCCACGCGTCGCTTGCGGACGACTCGGCGGCAACCGGCAGCGCGGTGAATGCGAGGCCGGTAAGGGTGATGGCCAGAACAGACTGCTTGAGTTTGGAGGGGTTCATGGATTATTTCCGTACGGGTTTGGAAGGGACGCATTCCGGGGGCGTGCCCGGAACCCGTGCTTGAAAGCCCCGGCATACTATCAAATTTCCCTTTTCCGATAACGGCAGGAGTGAGGGGAAAGGCGGGCATGCCCCAGATTTCCGCTCCATGGGCGTGGTTTTGCCTGCCGGATCGGCTGGTAAACTGTCGGCCTCAATTCATCTCCAGCAGGAGTCAAACCATGAGCGAATACGGATTCGACACCCAGATCAGCGGCCCCTTCGACGCAGCCGTGGACAAGGTCACCGCCGCCCTTAAAACCGAAGGCTTCGGCGTGCTGACCGACATCGACGTGCAGGCCACCATGAAAGCCAAACTCAACGTGGAGGGCCGGCCCTATCGCATCCTCGGCGCCTGCAATCCGCCGCTGGCGCATCAGGCCATCACGGCCGAACCCGATGTCGGCATGCTGCTGCCGTGCAATGTGGTGGTGCGCGAGGAAGCCGACGGCAAGGTGACGGTGTCCTTTCTCGACCCCGGCATCATGGTCAAGCTGGTGAGCAATACCGCCGTGCACAATGTCGCGACCGAAGCACGTGCGCGCCTGCTGCGGGTGAGGGACAGCCTGGCGGCCTGAGCCGTTTGAGCGCTGAGGATGTTACTACGCAGTTGGCCCATTTCAGATGGAATCATGGAGATGGAACGGGTTTGGCGCAGCAAGACTCGATATGTCTTTCATGAAAACTGCCGTCAGGCCGTACCTACACTAGGCGCCCCACTGTGACTGAGCACGAAGCTTGAAGCCGAATCGCGACACCCCTGATACTGGGACGACGGCTACCACCTGGAAGCAGCGTCTGAGAGCCTACGCCAAGGAGGAGTGGTCTAACCTTTTCAGGCTGTCCAACTACTCTAAACTTCGGCTGCAGTTGTTAGTTGTTCAACTCGTGTTCATGTCCCTGTTCGGGGCCGCTGGCACCGGGCATCTAGTCATGGCTATAGGCGTCGGCTTTCTCCTGCTTGGGATATATCTGCTGCTGAAGCTATAGGTAGTCGCTACTTCCTGAAATATGGCCTCTTCGCTACCTCGCCGTCCTCGATGTGGCGGTTTTTGGCCAATTGCGTAGTAACGCCCAGAGCTGACAAAAAAGCCCGCTACTGCGGGCTTTTTTGTGGATCAGGCATCCAGTTGGTTTTGTACTTCCTGCACCAGCACCCACGGCGCCACCACCACAGCCCAGAAAATCGGCTGGCGTGCGTGCCAGTCCTCGGCGTCGTGCATCCCGGCACGGGCAATGTGGCCATCGGCGAGCCAGGCCTGGGCTGCAGCCGTATTGTTTTCGGCAAGCAGCAGCGCAGCCTCGATCAGGTCAGTGCCCACCGCAACCCGGATCACGTCGCCGCGCGCAAAGTGGCGTTCGAGTTCCTTCCAGCCGAGCTGGGCGGTTTCGAGGACGAGCTTGGCGCGCAGAACTTCGCGTTCTGGATTGGACGGCTCGCTCATGACGGACGCCCCTTTCCCCCACCGCGGCGCTGGCTCAGGGGGTGCTTGGGCACTTGCGGCGGGCGGCCGCGCGAGGCCGGCGGCGCA
>JAGVGD010000186.1 GCA_020057245.1 Thiobacillus sp.
ACTCCCCTCGCCGACTGTGCTTTCCACACCGATGGTGCCGCCCATCAGTATGGCCAGCTGCTGGGTGACCACCAAACCGATGCCCGTCCCTTCCTCGATTCCATTTTCTTGCCCGAGCCGATTGAACGGTTGAAACAGCTGTGCCAGTTTTTCCGGAGGCAATCCCGCACCGCTGTCCTTGATGCTGATGCGCAGGTATCCAGGGCGACTCGCTGTGCACTTCACCTCAACCGTCCCTTGCGCACGGTTGTATTTGATCGCGTTGGAAAGCAGGTTGATCAAAACCTGCTTGACCCGGGTTTGATCGGCCTGCGCAACCCAGGTGTCGTCGAACGGGACAAAATCGATATGGATGCCGCGTTGCTGCGCCTGCGGTTCGATCATGGCCTGGCATTCACGCATGACATCGATCAGCAATACGGGTTCGAGCGACAGCGATAGCTTGCCAGACTCGATCACCGCCAGATCGAGTATCTGGTTGATCAGTTCCAGCAGATACCACCCCGCCTTGATGATCTGGTGCAGCCTGACGATCTGGGCGGCGGTGGGCGGCGGCGAACCGGACTCCAGCAACTGGGCGAAGCCGAGGATGGCATTGAGCGGGGTGCGCAGCTCATGGCTCATGCTGGACAGAAAGTCCGATTTGGCGAGGTTGGCCTTTTCCGCCACGAAGCGTGCGCTTTCCAGCTCGGTGTTCTTGTCCTGCAACACCTGATCCAGACGCTTGCGTTCGGTGACATCGCGCGCAGCGGCGAACACGCCCTGCAGCTTGCCATCGGCGTTGTAGAAGGTGGCCGCGTTATAGGACACCACGGTTTCCCCGTCGCGCTTGTGACGCGCGGTCAGTTCGTAGTCGGTCACTTTCTTTTCGCTCAGCACCTGCTTGATGCCTGCCTCGGCCCGCGCTGGATCGGTGAAATAATTCTTGAATGGTGTACCGATCAGCTCGTCACGCGTGCAACCGGTAAGCGCCACCATCTGGTCGTTGACGTCGGTAATGACGCCGGCCGGATCGGTCGTCATGATCGCGTCGATATTGGATTCGATGAGCGAGCGCGTGTAGAACTGCTGGTCGCGCAAGGCCTTCTGCGCCGCATATTCCCCGGTCACATCGCGGAATACCAGAACGGCGCCGATCACTTGACCGTCGCGGTCGCGAATCGGTGCGCAACTATCGGCGATGGCACACTCGCTGCCATCGCGCGCGATCAGTATGGTGTGGTTGGCCATGCCCTGCGTCGTGCCATGCGCCAGGGTTTCCATGACCGGGATCGCTGAAGGTTTCCGGGTTTCCTGGTTGATGATGTGAAAAATCGCTTCCACCGGAAGGCCGGCAGCTTGCGCATGCGTCCAGCCGGTGAGCTTTTGAGCCAATGGATTCAACAGCGTGACACGCCCTTCAGCATCGGTCGCGATCACCGCATCGCCGATGGAATGGAGCGTAACGGCGAGCTTTTCCTCGCTGACCTGCAAGGTGAGGTTGGTCTGCTGCAGTTGTTTGTTGGTCGCTTCCTGAACTTCGAGCAAATGCTGTCGCTCGGCCTCGACCTGCTTGCGTGCGGTGTTGTCGGTACCGATCAACAGATAGCCGATGATGGCCCCCTGATCGTCGCGCAGCGCAGTGACCGACACGATGGCCGGGAAACGGCTGCCGTCCTTGCGGATGTAGGTCAGCTCGTAGATGTCCTCGATGCCGCGCGAAGCTTTGAATACCAGGGCCTCGAAACCCGGCTCGATCTGGGTGCCGAGCTCGACGCTCAACGCCTGCGCGCGCGCGATCACTTCCTGCGGATCGGAAATGTCAGCTGGCGTGATCCTGTTCAGGACATCGGCAGCCGCGTAGCCCAGCATGCACTCGGCGCCGACATTGAAAATCTGGATGACGCCCTTCTCATCGGTCGCGATACTCGAAAAGTTGGCGCTATTGAGAATCGCATTCTGCAAGGCCCCGGTTTTAAGCAGGGTCTGCTGACGCCGCACTTCGGTCATGACATCACGCTTGCCGTCGTGGCCAGGGATGGAACCGGATACTGTTTCGGGCATGGTTGATTTCCGTGAAAAGCGCGTTCGGGCCTGCAGACGGGCTGGTTTCGCCGGGCCGGAAACCGTTGGATCTGGCCGTTACAGCCAAAATACGCAAAGTTGTCCGGGCAAGTGTGAAGCATCGCCGCCTTTCCGGGGCATGTCTGTATGCCAGGACACATAGGCCGAAAAACCTGGCCGTCCGGCAGCCGCACGCGATCGTCCGCTAAAATTCGGGCATGAACCCTGATTACACCGCCCTGTTGCCCCGTATCGAACGCTTGCTGGACCGTTTCGACAACGCCTCGCGCCCGGCCGCGCTGGACTGGAAGGCCATACGCGCAGCGCGCTGGTCGGCGCAAAGCGGCGGACTCAAGCCCATCCTGCATCCGCAGCGGGTGGCGCTGAAGGACCTGCTCGACGTCGACGAACAGAAACAGCGGGTCGACGCCAACACGCGCCAGTTCGTCGCCGGCAAGCCCGCCAACAACGTGCTGCTGACGGGCGCACGCGGCGGCGGCAAGTCCTCGCTGGTGAAAGCGGTACATGCCAAATACGCCCCCAAAGGCCTGCGCCTGATCGAGGTGGACAAGGCCGGGCTGCCCAGCCTGCCGGATCTGTTCGATCTGCTGGCGGAGGCGGATTACCGCTTCATCGTGTTCATCGACGACCTCACGTTTGCGGAGAACGAGCCCGGTTACGCCAGCCTGAAGGCTGCACTCGACGGCTCGCTGGCGGGGCCATCGGACAACGTGCTGATCTACGCCACCAGCAATCGCCGTCACCTGATTCCGGAATACCTGGCCGAAAACCTCGCCACCCGACATATCGGCGAGGAAATCCACCCGGGCGAAGCGACCGAGGAAAAGGTCTCGCTGTCGGATCGCTTCGGCTTGTGGGTGCCGTTCCATGCGATGGAACAGGACGCCTATCTCGCCATCGCCCGCCACTGGGCGAGCCAGCTCGGCGCGCCCGCCGACGCAGGCTTCGAGCGCGCCGCCCTGCAAT
>JAGVGD010000095.1 GCA_020057245.1 Thiobacillus sp.
ATGCGCGCGGCGACGCAGGCCGCTGCGCCGCCGGACGAGCCGCCGGGCACGTAGGCCGTATTCCAGGGATTTTTCACCGCACCAAAGTACGAGGTTTCGTTGGACGAGCCCATGGCGAATTCGTCCATGTTGGTCTTGCCCAGGCTCGGCATGCCGGCGGCCTTGAACTGCTGGATCACGTGGGCGTCGTAGGGCGCGACGAAGTTGTGCAGCATTTTCGAGCCGCAGGTGGTGAGCCAGCCATCGGTGCAGAAAATGTCCTTGTGGGCGATCGGCACGCCGGTCAGCGGGCCATTCTTCCCGGCGGCGATCAGCGCGTCGGCGGCGGCGGCTTCCAGCAGGGTTTTTTCGGCATCGAGCGTGATGAAGGCGTTGATCGCCGGATTCAGTGCGGCAATGCGGTCGAGATACTGCTGGGCGAGTTCGCGGCTGGAAACCTGCTTGGCCTTGAGCTGCGCGGCCAGGGCGGAGAGGGAGGTGGCGGACATGGCTTAGTCGATGACCTTGGGCACGAGGTAAAGGCCGTTTTCGACGGCGGGCGCGATGGCCTGAAAGGCGGCACGGTGATCGGTTTCGGTGGCGACATCCGCGCGCAGGCGCTGGTAGACCTCCTGGGCATGCGCCATCGGGCTGACGCCGGCCGTATCGACCGCCTGCATGGTGGCAATCAGGTCGAAAATGTTGTTGAGCTGGGTTTGCGTGGCCTGCGCCTCGGCATCGCTGGTTTCGATGCGGGCAAGGCGGGCGATGCGTTTGACGTCGTCCGTTGAAAGGGACATGAAAACACCTGGTGGCTTACGGTAATGGAGCCCGGTAGGTTATCATAGCCCCCTTGTTTTTTCTGCCCTTTCGCCCGCCTGGCGCGGGCGTCGCCGCCACCATGTTCAAGTTCCTGACCAGCTATTTTTCCACCGATCTCGCCATCGACCTGGGTACTGCCAACACGCTGATTTACGTGCGCGATCGCGGCATCGTACTGGACGAGCCTTCGGTGGTGTCGATCCGCACTGATTCGGTGGGCGGTAAACGCACGGTGCAGGCGGTAGGCGCCGAGGCCAAGCAGATGCTGGGCCGCACCCCGGGCAACCTGCAGGCGATCCGGCCGATGAAAGATGGCGTGATCGCCGACTTCACCGTCACCGAGCAGATGCTCAAGTATTTCATCAAGAAAGTGCACGACACCCGGATGTTCCGTCCGAGCCCGCGCATCATCATCTGCGTACCCTGCGGCTCGACCCAGGTGGAGCGGCGCGCGATCCGCGAATCGGCGATCGGCGCCGGCGCGCGCCAGGTGTACCTGATCGAGGAGCCGATGGCGGCGGCGATCGGCGCCGGCCTGCCGGTGGCGGAAGCGACCGGCTCGATGGTGGTCGACATCGGCGGCGGCACCACCGAAGTCGGCGTGATTTCCCTTGGAGGCGTGGTCTATGCCAATTCGGTGCGTGTTGGCGGCGACCGCATGGACGAGGCCATCATCAACTACATTCGCCGCAACTACGGCATGCTGATCGGCGAAGCGACCGCCGAGCAGATCAAGAAGAAAATGGGTTCGGCCTTCCCCGGCGCCGAAGTGCTGGAAATGGAAGTCAAGGGCCGCAGCCTTGCCGAAGGTGTGCCGCGCAGCTTCAACGTGTCGTCCAACGAAATCCTCGAAGCGCTGACCGAGCCGCTCAATGCCATTGTCAGCGCAGTCAAGCAGGCGCTGGAACAGACCCCGCCCGAACTCGGCGCCGACATTGCCGAAAAGGGCATGGTGCTGACTGGTGGCGGTGCGCTGCTGCGCGACCTCGACCGCCTGCTGATGGAAGAAACCGGGCTGCCGGTGATTGTCGCCGACGACCCGCTGACCTGCGTGGTGCGCGGCTGCGGACGGGCGCTGGAAGAAATGGACAAGCTGGCGTCGGTGTTCACCAACGAGTGAGCGTCGCAACGTGCAGTCAGGCTGACGGAGCGCGTTGATGCCAGCGTCGGATCAGCTCATGTTCGCGCGCCAGCTGGGCGCGACCGCCCGCCTGCTGATCTGGCTGCTGGTGGGGGTGGCCTGCGTGGTCGCCGATTCGCGCTATCATGCGCTCGACAGCCTGCGCAGCGGTTTGTCGTTGCTGTTGCAGCCGGTACGCGAAGTGCTGCGCGTGCCCGCCGATGCCGCCACCGAACTGGGCGGCTTTTTTACCCGTCACCGTCAGTTGCAAACCGAGCGCGATGCCTTGCGCGCAGAGCGGGCGCGTTTGTGGGTAAGCGTCAACGCCGCACGCGAGATCAGCCGTGAAAATGCCGAGCTGCGCACGCTGTTGCAGATGCAGCAGCGTCCGGGCCAGCGGGTGGTGCACGCCGCCCTGCTGTATCGCGGCCATGACTGGTTCGTCCAGCAGATGACGCTCGATCAGGGCGCGACGGCGAAACTGCGCAGCGGCCTGCCGGTGGTCGATGCACGCGGTCTGGTGGGGCAGTTGAGCAAAGTCTACCCGGGCAGCAGCGAAGTCACGCTGGTGAGCAACCCCGAGCAATTGACCCCGGTGGTGATCGAGCGCACCGGCCAGCGCGGCCTGGCGGCGGGCAGCGGGCACGGCCAGATGGAGTTGCGCTACATGCCAAGCCATACCGATGTGCGGATCAATGACCGCCTGCTGACCTCCGGCATCGACCGGGTGTACCCGGCGGGGATTCCGGTCGCCCGCGTTACGCGCGTGTCGCATTCGCAATCCGGGCCGTATCTGCGGGTGGCAGCCATGCCGCTGGCAGGGCTCGACCGCTCGCGCGCCGTGCTGGTGCTGCAGGCCGAGCCGCCGCCGG
>JAGVGD010000029.1 GCA_020057245.1 Thiobacillus sp.
CACCAGCGCCGCATATTCGCCCAGGCTGTGGCCGGCCAGCAACACAGGGGTCGCGCCGCCCGCCGCCTGCCACACACGCCAGGCGGCCACGTCGGCCGCCAGCATCGCAGGCTGGGTGTTGATGGTCTGGTTGAGCAGGTCGGCCGGGCCGTTGCTAACCAGCGCCCACAGGTCCTGACCCAGCGCATCAGAGGCTTCAGCGAAGGTGGCGCGCACTTCGGAACGCTCGCCCCAACCCTGCATCATGCCGACCGATTGCGAGCCCTGCCCGGGGAATACAAAAGCCAGCTTTTTATTGTGGGTAGCCATTTGAATACCTTAATACTTGAGGAGCACGGAGCCCCAGGTGAAGCCGCCGCCAAAGGCCTCCATCAGCACGGTCTGGCCGCGCTGGATGCGGCCGTCGCGCACCGCCACGTCGAACGCCAGCGGCACCGAAGCCGCCGAGGTGTTGCCGTGACCGGCGACGGTGGTCACCACGTTGTCCATGCTCATGCCGAGTTTTTTTGCAGTGGCACTGATGATGCGGATATTGGCCTGATGCGGCACCAGCCAGTCGATGTCGGATTTTTGCAGGCCGTTGGCCTCCAGTGTCTCGTCAACAATGCGATCGAGCGTGTTGACCGCCATCTTGAATACGGCGTTGCCCTCCATCCGCATCAACGCGGGCGCGTCCATGCCATTCGACACCCCGGTGGTGGTGCGCAACAACTCCTTGTGGCGACCGTCGGCATGAATGTGGGTGGCGATGATGCCGGGCTCGGCTGACGCACCCAGCACCACCGCACCGGCGCCGTCGCCCCACAGAATGCAGTTGCCGCGATCGTTCCAGTCGGTGATGCGCGACAGGGTTTCAGCACCGATCACCAGCACATGTTTCGCCGCACCGGTCTTGATGAACTGATCCGCCACGCTCATGGCATACACGAAACCACTGCACACCGCCTGCAGGTCGAACGCCGGTTTGCCGTTGGTCATGCCGAGCTTGGACTGCACGAGGCAGGCGGTACTGGGGAACACCAGATCGGGCGTGGTGGTGGCAACCAGCAGCAGATCGATATCGTCCGCTACCAAGCCTGCCGCATCCAGCGCTGCGCGCGCTGCCGCTGTCGCCAGATCGCTGGTGTACTCGCCTTCGGCGGCAATATGACGTTCACGGATGCCGGTCCGCTCGACGATCCATTGATCGTTCGTCTCAACCAGCTTTTCGAGGTCGGCATTGGTGAGGATATGCGCCGGCAAATAACTGCCGGTGCCGAGAATGCGGGAATGGCTCAAGCGGGCACCCGATGCAAAAGTTGGACCTGGTCGGTGATGCGTTTCAGCACGTTGTTGCGGACTTCTTCGCTGGCGGTATCGATCGCATGCTCGAACGCAAAACGATCGGCCGAGCCATGGCTTTTCACCACCACGCCCTTGAGTCCCAGCAGGGTGGCACCGTTGTAACGCCGTGGATCGAGCCGTCTCTTGAATGCGTTGAGCACGGGCAAGGCCATCAGGCCGGACAACCGGGTCAGCCAGTTGCGCTTGAATTCGGCCTTCAGCGTAGTTGCAATCATCTTGGCCAGGCCTTCGGAAGCTTTCAGCGTGACGTTGCCAACGAAGCCATCACATACCACCACGTCGGTCGTGCCCTTGAAAATGTCGTTGCCTTCGACGTTGCCGTAGAAATTGAGATGACTGTCGCGCAGCAACACGGAGGCCTGTTTCACCATCTCGTTGCCCTTGATGTCTTCTTCGCCAATATTCAGCAACCCCACGCTCGGATTGGGATTGTGCTCGACCGCCGATACCAGCATTGCGCCCATGATGCCGAACTGCAGCAGGTGTTCGGCGGTGCAGTCGACGTTGGCGCCCATGTCCAGCACCAGCGCGTGGCCGCTGATTGTCGGCATCACCGCCGCAATCGCCGGGCGGTCGATGCCGGGCAGGGTTTTCAGGACGAAACGGGCGGTCGCCATCAGCGCACCGGTATTGCCGGCCGACACGCAGGCATCGGCCTCGCCGGATTTGACCAGGTCGATGGCCACGCGCATGGAGGAGTCTTTTTTACCGCGCAAGGCGAGCGCGGGCGCTTCGTCCATCGCCACCACCTGGCTGGCGTGGCGCACGATCAGGCGCGGGTTCGGCTTGGCACGACGCGCCTTGAGCTCGGCCGCGACAATATCCTGCGGCCCGACCAGAATCACATTCAGGTCGGGATGACGCGCAAGACAACGGATCGCTGCCGGAACCGTGACATGAGGGCCGTGATCGCCCCCCATGACATCAATGGCAACTGTGATATTTCTCATGCAGCCGGGTAAAGGGGCTGAGCCGAACGCGCCACGTCGATGCGATCAAACGTCGGTGTGATTAAACACAGCGCAATCGGCGCGGCGCAAATGAAATTATTCGCCTTTGGCCTTGACGACTTTGCGGCCACGATAAAAGCCGTTGGGGCTGATATGGTGACGCAGATGCGCTTCGCCCGTAGTCGCTTCAACAGCCAGCGCCGGCGCGGTCAGGAAATCGTGCGAGCGGTGCATGCCACGCTTAGACGGGGATTTTTTATTCTGCTGAACAGCCATTTCTTGCTCCTTAAAAATCGTCGCACCCGATTCGGGTGCGTTAAAAATACGTTTCAAACAAAGTGGCGCCCCTCAAGCAGGGCATTCACCTTCCGGATGCATCACCGCCACCGGCAGACTCAGCAACACTTCATCTTCAATCAACTCGACCAGACTCAAGGTCTCGCCAGCCTGGATCGCATCGCTGTCGGGCAAAGCGTCCAGACGTTCCATTTCGGCTTCATTGCGCGCCAGATACAGGGTGCGCTCAATCTCAACCCGATACGGCATGGGGTTCAGACAGCGCTGGCACGTCATGTCCACATTACCGCTGACCGTTACCTGCAGGGACAGACTGCCCCGCTGGTTGACCCGTCCCTGCACTCGACAAAACAGGGTGCCTTGCGTAAATTCATGGGCAAGCCGCGGAAACGCAGCGACATCCGAGCGGGTTTCCCACGACTGCGCATCCTTGCAAAAACGCCACGGATCGACCTCGACTGGGTGAAGCTCGATTGGATGGAGCATGGCGGATTCTTTCATGACGCACCCAATAGACATGGCCAGCAACATTAGCCCGCAATGATATGATTTCGCGTTCTTTTTGTCAAAGACACCCCGGACAATCCTTCCTCCAGCCGTGATTTAAGGTTAGCCCAGCCCATGCTCAAGAAAATACTGGTCGCCAACCGGGGCGAAATCGCCGTCCGCATCGTGCGCGCCTGCGCCGAACTCGGCATCAAGTCGGTCGCCATCTATACCGACGCCGACCGCCACGCACTCCATGTGAAGAAGGCCGACGAGGCTTATCACATCGGCAAGGACCCGATTCTGGGCTATCTGAACGCGCACACGCTGGTCAATCTGGCGGCCGCTTCAGGCTGCGATGCGTTGCACCCCGGCTATGGCTTCCTTTCCGAAAATCCCGATCTGGCGACCATCTGCGCGCGCCGCGGCATCCGCTTCATCGGCCCCTCGCCAGAGGTGATCCGCCAGATGGGCGACAAGATCCAGGCCCGCAACGCCATGATCGCAGCGGGCATCCCGGTCACGCCCGGTTCGGACCACAACCTGGAAAACGTCGAAGAAGCCCGCACGCTGGCCAACAAGATCGGCTACCCGGTGATGCTGAAGGCCACCAACGGCGGCGGTGGCCGCGGCATCCGCCGCTGCGACAACGAAGCGGAACTGCTGAAGAACTACGACCGCGTGGTGTCGGAGGCCAGCAAGGCCTTCGGCAAACCTGAAGTCTTCGTCGAAAAATGCGTGGTGCGGCCCAAGCACATCGAGGTGCAGATTCTCGGCGATAACCAGGGCAACGTGATCCATCTGTTCGAGCGCGACTGCTCGATCCAGCGCCGCAACCAGAAGCTGATCGAAATCGCGCCCTCGCCCCAGCTCACCGAGGCGCAACGGCAATATATCGGCAAGCTGGCGGTGCGCGCCGCCAAGTCGGTCGGCTACGTCAACGCCGGCACGGTGGAATTCCTGCTCGACCAGGACAACCAGTTCTATTTCATGGAAATGAACACCCGCCTGCAGGTCGAGCATCCGATCACCGAGACCATCACCGGCGTCGACATCGTGCAGGAGCAGATCCGCATCGCCTCCGGCCTGCCGCTGCAATACCGGCAGGACGAAATCAGCCACCGCGGCTTTGCCATCGAATTCCGCATCAACGCCGAAGACCCCAAAAACGAATTCCTCCCCAGCCTCGGCCGCATCACGCGCTATTACTCGCCGGGCGGCCCCGGCGTGCGGGTAGACGCGGCGATCTACACCGATTACGTGATTCCGCCCTACTTCGATTCGATGTGCGCCAAGCTCACGGTGTGGAATCTGAACTGGGAATCGACCATTGCGCGCGGCAGCCGCGCGCTGTCCGACATGCTGGTGTATGGCGTGAAAACGACCATTCCGTATTACAAGGAAATCTTGAAAAACCCCGAGTTCAAAAGCGGCCGCTTCAACACCGGCTTTGTGGATGACCACCCTGAACTCACGCAATACATTGAAAAGAAACCGCCGGAAGTGATGGCCGCCGCCATCGCCGCCGCCATCGCCGCCCATCAAGGACTCTGACATGGCCAAAGTATTCGTTACCGACCTCGTCCTGCGCGACGGCCACCAGTCGCTCATCGCCACCCGCATGCGCACCGAGGACATGCTGCCGATCTGCGGCAAGCTGGATCAAGTCGGCTTCTGGTCGCTGGAAGCCTGGGGCGGCGCCACCTTCGACGCCTGCGTGCGTTTCCTGCGTGAAGATCCGTGGCAACGCCTGCGCCAGTTGAGAAAGGCGCTGCCCAACACGCGCATCCAGATGCTGCTGCGCGGGCAGAACCTGCTCGGCTACCGCAATTACTCCGACGACGTGGTGCGCGCCTTCGTGCAGAAATCCGCCGACAACGGCGTCGACGTGTTCCGTATTTTCGATGCGATGAACGACCTGCGTAACCTGCAGGTCTCGGTCGAGGCCGTCAAGGCGGCCGGCAAGCATGCCGAAGGTACTGTCTGCTACACCACCAGCCCGGTTCACAACATCCCGCATTTCGTCGAACTCGCCAAAGGCCTGGCCGAGATGGGTTGCGACACCATCGCGATCAAGGACATGGCGGGCCTGCTCACGCCCTATACCGCGTTCGAACTGGTCAGCGCCATCCGTACCGCGACGAACCTGCCCATCCACACTCACAGCCACGCCACCTCGGGGCTCGCGCACATGACGCACCTGAAGGCGGTGGAGGCCGGCGCCACCATCATCGACACCTGCGTCGGCGCTTTTGCCGAAGGGGCGAGCCACCCCACCACGCAGAGCCTGGTCGCAGCCTTGGCCGGTACCGAATACGACACCGGCCTGTCGCTGCCGCTGATCGAGGAAATCTCGGCCTATTTCAAGGAAACGCGCAAGAAATACTGGCAGTTCGAATCCGCCTTTACCGGCACCGACACCCGCGTGCTGATCAATCAGGTGCCGGGCGGCATGATTTCCAACCTGGCCAACCAGCTGAAGGAACAGGGCTCGCTCGACAAGATGGATGCCGTACTCGAGGAAATTCCGCGGGTACGTGCTGACCTCGGCTTCCCGCCGCTGGTCACCCCCACCTCGCAGATCGTCGGCACCCAGGCCGCGCTGAACGTCATGACGGGCGGCCGTTACAAGTCGGTGACCAACGAAGTGAAGCTCTACCTGCAGGGTCGCTACGGCCGCGCGCCGGGACACGTCAACGAAGAAGTGCGCAAAATGGCCATTGGCGATCTGGAAGTCACCACCTGCCGCCCGGCCGACCTGCTCGGCGACGAACTCGACAAACTGCGCAACGAAATCGAGGGCCTCGCCAAGTCCGACGAGGACGTGCTGACCTACGCCATGTTTCCGGAAATCGGCAAGACCTGGCTGCAGGAGCGCGCCGCCGGCAGCCTCAAGCCCGAGCCGCTGCTGCCCCAGCAGAGCGCGGCAACGCAGGACAACGCGCCGCGCTACGCCGCCGACGAATTCAAGATCACCCTGCACGGCGAGACCTACCACATCAAACTGTCGGGCAGCGGCCGCTCCGACGCCACCCAGCGCCCCTACTTCGTGGCGATCGACGGCGTCACCGAAGAAGTGCTGGTTGAACCGCTGAACGAGGTCGCGGTGTCCGGCGAAAACGGCAAGTCCACGCGCAAAGCCAGCGCCGCCGCACCCGCGCCCGGCCAGAAGCCCCGCCCCAGCCACCCCGGGCATGTCACTGCCGCCATGCCCGGCAGCATCGTCGACGTACTGGTCAGCATCGGCCAGACGGTCAAGGCCGGCGACGGCGTGCTGGTGATCGAGGCAATGAAAATGGAGAACGAAGTGCAGGCGCCGATCGCCGGCGTCGTCATCAGCATCTTCGCCAAGAAAGGCGATGCGGTGACGCCCGACATGGCGCTGGTGGAAATCCAGCCCGAATGAAGCAGAACCCGCCGCAATCCGGACCCGCCAAACTCGTCCTGGCCTCCACATCGCGCTATCGGCGCGAACTGCTGTCGCGCCTGGGCATCCCGTTCGAGGTGCTGTCGCCCGATGTCGACGAAACTCCGCTGCCGGACGAAACACCTTCGGCCACCGCGCTGCGGCTGTCGGTGCTGAAGGCGCAGGCGGCTGCGTCAACCTATCCCGACGCCCTCATCATCGGCTCCGACCAGGTGCTGATGCTGGACAGCGAGCAACTCGGCAAACCCGGCAATTTCGACAAGGCCTTCGCCCAGCTGAAAAAAATGCAGGGCAAGGCCATGGTATTCCACACCGCGCTGACCCTGCTCAACAGCAAAACCGGCCACAGCCAGACCCGAGACGTGCCCACCGTCGTGCATATCCGCCCGCTCACCGACGCGCAGATCGCCGCATACCTCGAAAAGGAAACGCCCTACGATTGCGCCGGCTCGGCCAAGAGCGAAGCGCTCGGCATCGCGCTGATGACGCGCATGGATAGCCCCGACCCCACCGCGCTGATCGGCCTGCCGCTGATGGCGTTGACCGAGATGCTCGCCAACGAAGGCCTCGATGTACTGACCTGGAAAGCTGCAGGCTGACATGGCCAGCCTCTACCTGATCCCGGTGCCGCTGGGCCCGGTTGATCCGCACAACTGCCTGCCGCCGGACACCCTCGCAACCGCCCGTCGCCTCGAGCATTTCGTCGTCGAGCGCGCCAAGACCGCCCGCGCACATCTCAAAGCCATGGGCCACCCGCAGCCGATCCAGTCGCTGCACATCGAAGAGCTCAACGAGCACACGCCGGCCGCCACGATTCCGTCGCTGCTGGCGCCGCTCAAGGCCGGCCACGACCTTGGCCTGCTGTCCGAAGCCGGTTGCCCCGCCGTCGCCGACCCCGGCGCAGCGCTCGTGCTCGCGGCGCATCGCGAAGGCATCCCAGTGATGCCGCTGATCGGCCCATCGTCCATCCTGCTGGCGCTGATGGCCTCGGGGCTCGGTGGACAGCGCTTCGCTTTTCACGGCTACCTGCCCGCCAAGGAACCCGAACGCGGTCAGGCCATCCGCGCCCTCGAACAGACCGCGCGGCGCGACCGCGCCACCCAGCTTTTCATCGAAACCCCCTACCGCAGCGCCGCCTTGCTGGAAGCCCTGGCGCAAACTCTGGCGCCCGCCACCCTCATCAGCGTAGGCGCGGACCTCAGCCTGCCCAGCCAGTGGATCCAGACCCGCAGTGCAAAAAACTGGCGCGGGCACACCGACGCGGCGAGGGATCGCCTCGCGGTATTTGGAATCGGCGTGTGAGGCTCCTGGATCGCGCCGGTGCTTGAACAAACCCGCCGCGTTTTGCTACCGTGCCCCCACCCTGACAGATAGGACGCAACATGAATTTTTGCAGTGAATGCGGCAGCAGCGTCGTGCTGCGGGTACCGACGGGCGACCACCTGCCGCGCCATGTGTGTCCGGACTGCGGCACGATCCACTACCAGAACCCCAAAATGGTCGTCGGCTGCCTGCCGGAATGGGAAGACAAGATCTTGTTATGCCGGCGCGCGATCGAGCCCAAGTACGGCTTGTGGACGTTACCCGCCGGCTTCATGGAAAACGGTGAAACGACGCTGGAAGGCGCGGTGCGCGAAACCTGGGAAGAAGCCGGCGCCCGGGTCGAGGTCCACGGTCTGTATACCCTGTACAACCTGCCGCATATCAGTCAGGTTTACCTGATGTTCCGCGCCCGCCTGCTCGACCTGGACTTCAAACCCGGCATCGAGTCGCTGGAAACCCGGCTGTTCACCGAGGCCGAAATCCCCTGGGACGACATCGCGTTTCGCACCATCCGGCTTTCACTGGAACAGTATTTCGAAGACCGCCGCAAGGGCGCATTCAGCTTTCATTTCGGCGACCTCCGCTCGCGCTGAGCCGCCGGCAATCAAGCGCGGGGAGACTCAGGCTGCGACGGCGAGCTCCTGCTCCCGCCCCACCACATCCATGCTCACGCGCAGCCATTCCTCATGGCTTTCCTGCACCTCGCCCAGACGCAGGCGATACACCACATCGTCCTCGCGCAACATCAGCGACGCGCCCAGTTTGTAGTGGCTCTGCGGAATCAGCAGATTGCTCGTGCTCTGTTCGGTGTGGGTCATCGGCAAATACACCGCCCACACTTTTTCCTGCTCAGACTGGGCCGTCGGGGATTCGGAATAAATCTCCACCCGTTTTGGATGCCGCGACAGGCGCTGCGTGCCCACCAGATTCTGGCCGTCTTCTTCCCGGTTCCAGCGCGTGGCCAGCAATTGCCAGACGTTTTCCGCCGGGTCCCAGCTCACCGCCACCAGACGGCCATGCGGCAGCACCTGTTCCTCCGGCAAGGCGAAGCCCAGGCCATCCGTGCTTTCGTCGCGCAGCATCCAGGGCTCGAGCACCGGGCTGTGCTTCACTGCGCCCGGCCCCAGCAGCGCCGCCAGGATGTTGGGCATGCCGGATGCCACCCATACCCGGCCAAAGCGGTGGGTACGCTGGCGATTGCGGCGGATGCCGCCGCGCTCGATCAGGCTGGCGATCTGGCGCGTAAAGAATTGGTCGGACTCGGCGTCCGGATTCGCATCGAGTTTTTTCAGGTAGTCGATCAAGGGACGGAAAGCGAAGTAACGCAGGCGGCGTCCCTGCCCCATCCCCTTCTCCACCACAAAGGCGCTTTCGTCCTGCGACAAATCCACCATGTGGGTATGCACATCGATATACGGCACTTTTTCCGGCAGCGGCAAAGGCGTATAGCCCTCGAAAATCTGCGCGATGGATTCGATTTCCTGAGCGCGATAGCCAACTGGTTGCACCAGGCCCATCAGCATCGGCAGCGTGTATTCGCGTGCGCAATGAGTCGCGCGTGAATTGAACATCACCTCTTTGCGCTCCAGCCCGTCGCGCTCGACCAGACGGTAAATCTTGTGCAGGCGGCACCAGCCGGATGCTGCCGGATTGCGCGCCTGATGGTAGTCCCAGCGCATCACCAGCGCGGCGTAACGCAAGGCGCGCACCGCCATCTCGGCCACGTGCGGCTTGAGGTCCGCGCTGTGCGGGCCACGATAAGCCTGCTTCAACATCCCCAGCCAGGCATCCGCCTGCAGCGACCAGAACACCCAGGTCTCACGCCACAGTGCCTGCCGTGCCAGCCGGAAGGTCGCCTGATTGCGAACATACTGATCGACGATGCGATGCTGCAGCGGCAGCCCGACCGACTCCAGTTTCAGCAAGGCCTGCATCCGTCCCAGCGTGGCCACTTCGTTTTCGGCATTGAAACGCTCCATCCCTTCCACCAGCGCATGGTGCGCGTCGTAATCCGAATCGGCCGGCAGTGCTTTCAGCCATTTCTCGGTGGCTTTCAAGGTAGCGAAGGGCGATCCCGTTTCCACTTTGCGGCGGCGGGCGATGTTGCCAAGCATTTCAAAGAGTTCAGTCATGTCGGGTATCGGCTTGGGTTGGATGCTCAACAAGCAGCACCATTTATGCCACCGCACCGGCGTTGCAGACTGTTTCCAAGCTATTGGTTTATTTCGGGTTTATGAAACTGCCTGGCAGCTCCATCCTGGCGCGTTAACGAAAAATCGACAGCCGCTGTTGAAACCACATCAGTCCATTTTCCGGCCAGAACGCCTCACCACGCTCGCAGCACAAACCCGGACGAACCCGCTACAATGCGCGCCTGCCTTGAGCGCTTCATTCTTGCTTGAGCGCATCAATGGAAGCGTGGCCGAGCGGTTTAAGGCACCGGTCTTGAAAACCGGCGATGGTGCAAGCCATCCGTGAGTTCGAATCTCACCGCTTCCGCCAGTCTTGCAAAACGACCCCGCCGGGTCGTTTTTTATTGCTCAGGCCGTCAGCAACCCGAACACGCAGGGCCATACGGGCTGCGGTATGCTTGGGGCTGCTTCCCGCCTGCCCGTTGAACACCATGACTCTTCAGACCCGAACCCTCAGCCTGTTTGCCGGATTGCTGTTTGCCCTGCCCGTTCACGCATGGGAAATCGGCGAATTCAAGAATGGCATGACGCGCGACGCCGTCGATCAGGCCCTCAAGACCTGGAATTTCGACAAGACGCTGGCGGTCGGCAACGACGGCCTGTTCGCCTACGACCTGCCCAACAATCCGGCTGGTCGCCGTTTCTTGTTCACGTTCTGCAACGACAAGCTGGTGGCCTTCGATCAGGAAGTCGAGCCGGCCTTCCGCTCGTTCGTGGTCATCGCGTCCAACTATTCCAACCTGTACGGCAATCCTCTGAAAGTGATTCCCTATTCCAGCGTGATCGCCAATGGCGAAAAAAACCTGCTGGCGATGTTCTGGCGCAAGGGCTCGGATTACATCGGCATCAAATACGCGCTCTACCCCACCAGCGAACAACTCTCGATGACCTGGCAGGTCAACAACAACTGCTGGCAGGCGCCGCGTTAAGCCCGCGGCCCTTCCCTGTCACCGGGCGGCAATCCGCCGCCATATCTCCAGCAAGAGCTTGCGCCCCTCGTCCAGCAGCAACACGCTGGACGCCACCAGCGCAGCCAGCAACCAGTCGCCCCCCTGCAGGCCGGTGGTACCGAATACCGCCTGCGCCCCCGGCCAGTGCACGACCGCCGCCTGCAGACCGAGCACTCCGGCCAGCGCCAGCCACAGCTTGTGGTTGCGGAAAAAATTGGCGTTAAAAGTGCTGGCGTGCTCGGCGCGGGCGTTGAACACATTGAAGAACTGGAACAGCACGAAGGTGGTGAAGGCGAGCGTGAGCGCGTAGTGGTCGTCCTGTATGGCGAGGCCGCGCTGGAACATGAACAGCGTGCCGGCCATCATGGTGATGCCGTACACCACCAGACGCGACATGCGTTTCACGGTGAGTATGCCCATCGAGGGCTTGCGCGGCTTGTCGCGCATGATGCCGGGGCGGGCGGGTTCGATACCGAGCGTCATCGCGGGCGGACCATCCATGATGATGTTGATCCACAGCAGCTGAATCGCGCTGAACGGGGTGGGCATGCCCATGAGCGTGGCCGCCAGCACGGTGAGCATCGCGCCGATGTTGGTGGACAACTGAAAGCGCACGAACTTGACGATGTTGTCGTACACCACGCGGCCTTCCTCGACCGCCTGCACCAGCGTAGCGAAGTTGTCGTCGGTCAGCACCAGGGTGGCCGCTTCCCGGGTGACCGCGGTGCCGGTGATGCCCATGGCCACGCCGATGTCGGCCGCCTTGAGTGCGGGCGCATCGTTCACGCCGTCGCCGGTCATCGCGGTGATGTGGCCGTCGGCGCGCAGGGCCTCGACGATCTTGACCTTGTGCGCCGGCGACACGCGGGCAAACACGCTGATCGAGTTGATGCGCCGCGCCAGTTCGCCCACCGGCATGGCATCCAGTTCGGCGCCGCTCACTACCTCGCCCTTGAGTCCGAGTTCCCGCCCGATCGCGGCAGCGGTATGGGCGTGATCGCCGGTAATCATCTTGACCTGGATGCCCGCGTGCCGGCACTGGGCAATGGCATGCCGGGCTTCGGCGCGCGGCGGATCCATCAGGCCGGCCAGGCCCAGAAAGGTCCAGCCCTGCGCCCAGTCAGTGAGATCGCCCGCCGGATCGAACGCCGTTGCCGGAATGACGCGCCGCGCCACCGCCAGCACACGCAACGCCTGGCCCGCCAGGATTTCGTTTTCGGACTCGATGGCCTCGCGTGCGGCGGCGTCCAGTTCCGTTTCGTCGGCTTCGTTCAACCAACGATCGGAATGCGCCAGCAACACGTCGGGGGCGCCCTTGATGAACATCTCCACCTCCGCGCCCGCGTGGTGAAAGGTCGCCATGAACTTGTGCGCCGAATCAAACGGAATCTCGGCAATGCGCGGCTGTTCGGCCTGTTCGTATTCCGGATCGAGCCCACCCTTCTGCGCCAGCACCCACAAAGCGCCCTCGGTGGGGTCGCCGATCAGCTGGCCGTCGCGTACCCGCGATTCGGTGCAAAGCGTCATCGGCAACAGGAAGGGCTGCAGCCGGTCCGCAACGCGCTCGCCCTGAGCGGTGAGGGGTGAATCGATCTGCAAGGCTATTTCACCTGTCGCCTGATAGCCCTCCCCGCTCACCGTGAAACGGCTGCCGGCGAACCAGCCCGCGCGCGCGGTCATCTGGTTGAGCGTCAGGGTGCCGGTCTTGTCGGAGCAGATCACCGTGGTCGAACCCAGGGTCTCGACCGCGGACAGCTTTTTCAGGATGGCGCGATGGCGAGCCATGCGCCACATGCCGATGGCGAGCGTCACCGTCACCACGGCAGGCAGGCCTTCGGGAATGGCGGCCACCGCCAGCGCCACCGCGGTCAGGGCCGCTTCGGTCCAGGCCAGGCCGCGCACATAGTCGAGCACGAAAATCAGCGTCACCACGCCGCCCGCGATGAGGGCGAGATGCTTGCCCAGCCTGTCGAGCTGCTTTTGAAGCGGGGTTTCCGCCTCTGGCGCGGCGGCGATCAGGCCGGCCAGCTTGCCCATTTCGCTGGCCATGCCGGTGGCGGTCACCAGCAGTTCGGCGCGGCCGCGCGTGACGATGGTGTTCATGTAGAGCAGGTTGAGTCGGTCGCCCAGCGGCAAATCCGCGGCCGTCAACGGCGCCGTCGACTTGCCCACGGTCTGCGATTCGCCGGTCAGCGCGGCTTCGTTCACTTCCAGCGCATGGGCGACCAGCAGGCGGCCGTCCGCCGGGATGCGGTCGCCCGCTTCCAGCAACACGATGTCGCCTGGCACCAGCTGGGTCGCATCCACGTCCACCACCCGATCCGCGCGCCGCACCCGTGCGCGCGCGGTCAACATGTGCTTGAGCGCCGCCAGAGTCCGCTCCGCCCGGTATTCCTGATAAAACCCGAGCGCAGCATTGAACACGACCACGACAAGAATGACTGCGGAGTCCACCGGATCGCCCACGGCCCACGCCAGCACCGCGGCGAACAGCAGCACGATGACGAGAAAATTCTTGAACTGATCGAGAAACTTCAGCCACATCGGGCGCGGCCGGGCTTCGAGCAGCCGGTTCTCGCCAAAGCGCGACAAGCGTTCGGCGACCGCCACGGCGCTCAGGCCGTGCGCCGGATCGACGCCTTGCGCGTGCGCGGCTTCGGCTGCCGGTCGGGTATGCCAGGGGGGCGCTTCAGTAAACATGTGTAAGAGTCAACCGGATATTCAAGTTGAACGCAACCCGGGCGGCTTGCGGCGGGGATTCGACATGAATGAATGGAATAGATCCAGCTCCGAATCGAAGCGGAACATCGCATGCAGGGATTGCCGGAAACCCCTCTGCACGCATATCTCGCACAATCCAGCGCAGCAAACAGGGAACAAGGTCGCCCTCGCGCACCTCAGCCAGCATGGCGTCATCCACATCGTGGCCACAGGGTGGCTCAATACAAGGCAAGCGGCTCCGTATCTAAATGTGTCCTAGGCAGACCATACAATTTGAAATGCGGTTAGCTATAAAGACGGATGGCTGGGTGACGCAGCATTGATCGTTTCCCCCGCCGCTCTATGCAGGCCACCCCGACTGGACAGGACCATGCAATGCTTGCTGCCAGGAATTAAACCGCTTTCCATCTGGGCCTACATCGTCAGCCTGACGCTATGGCTGGCTTTGTGCATGGGAGTAGCGGCCACGGTGGTGACGCTGAATATTCGCGATGTGGAAAAAGACCTGACGCAATACGGGGATGTCTATTCGGATCACCTCAACAAGGAACTGGTCAGCAGCGAAACCGTGCTGAAAGGCTTCTCGGCCCTGTTCAGCGCCATTGGCAGCACCGACCCGGCCAAGGCCACACGCTACGTCAACCATGTGATCGAAACCAATCCGCACATTTTCGCGCTCGAAATCGTGCAGAAAGTTCCGCACGGCCAGCTCGCAGACTTTGTCGCCCGCAAGCGGCGGGAAGGTCTGGCGGGCTTCAGCGTCAGATCGTTTTCCTATGACGCCGACCGTATCTGGCAGGCAGCCGAGGCGAAACCCTATTACTACCCGATCGTGTTCATGGAACCGATGCCGCCCACCCTCAAGGAAGTCCTCGGGATGGATGTGGACAGCGTGCCCTTCCTGAAGCGGGCCATGACCGAATCGCTGAAGCGCGGCACCCCGGTTGCCAGCCATCCGTTCAGGCTGGTGGAGGGCAATCTGGCCTATGTCGTTTTCTGCCCGATCGAGCGCGGAACACGAGGCGACGGCCGGCCGCCTGCAGATGAATTGATCGTGGACATGGTGATCGACGCCGCGCGCCTGACCCAGCCGGTCAAGCTGCCGGTTTTC
Organism: Thiobacillus sp.; assembly: GCA_020057245.1. GTDB lineage: Bacteria > Pseudomonadota > Gammaproteobacteria > Burkholderiales > Thiobacillaceae > Thiobacillus. The sequence continues at coordinate 14,802 of JAGVGD010000029.1, forward strand.
GACGGCGGCACGGTGCGGGTTTACCACCGCGACTTCGAACCGGATGATGTCCGGGGACAGTTGCGGGCGATCGCTGGGCAGTCGCGCAGCCCCGTCGAAGTGGCGCTTTTCCCGGACTTTGTTTACACCCGGCCGCTGGCAACCATGGGCGAGCCGTTTGTTCTGCAGGTGCGGCGGCAGGTCGGCTGGTCGGATCTGAACCTGGGGCTGCTGGGATTGCTGGCTGCCATCACACTGCTGTCGTCGTTGATGTTGATTGCATATTTATGGACGCATCAACAGAGCCGTGCGCAACAGATCGAAAACGAGAAGCGCCTGTGGCATCTCGCCAACCACGACATCCTGACCGGGCTGCCCAACCGCATGTTGCTGCTGGACCGGATGGAACAGTTGCTGGCGCGCATGCGGCGCCAGGAAAAACGGCTGGCCGTGATGTTTCTCGATATCGACGGTTTCAAGCAGGTGAACGATACCTACGGGCACGCGGCCGGCGACCAGCTGCTCAGGATAGTCGCCGAGCGCCTGCAGGCCGCAGTGCGCGTGGACGACACCGTGGCGCGCATGAGCGGCGACGAATTCATTGTGCTGATCGAGAGTGTGGAAAGCGCGGAGGCACTGGAGGCCGTGAAGCAGAAAATCCAGCAAAAACTGGCCGAAGGCTTTCAGCTGGACGGCCAGCTGATCCGGGTTTGCGCCAGTAGCGGCATCGCCCTGTTTCCCGATGATGGCGATACCTCGGAAGCCTTGATCAAACAGGCGGACCTGCGCATGTATGCCGACAAGCAGAGCCGCAGGGCAAGCGCCCGCCAGGTCTGATCCGGACGCGATCCGCGCCTACAGATGCGGCGCGAGTTCGCGGCGCAGGAAGGCATGGAAATGCATCATGCCGTCTTCCAGTGGCGACTGATACGGCCCGGTTTCGCTGATGCCCTGCTGGTACAACGCACGCCGCCCGCGCTGCATGCGGCTGCAGATGTCGTCGTCCTCGACCGCGGTTTCCTGATAGGCCGCCTGCTGGGCTTCGATGAAGGCCCGCTCGAACAGTACGATGTCCTCGGGGTAATAAAACTCGACGATGTTGCGGCAGGACTCGATGCCGGTGGGGACGATCGACGACACCACCAGCACATGCGGATACCACTCGACCATCAGGCCGGGGTAATACGTCAGCCAGATGGAACCATGCGCAGGGGCCTTGCCCTGCTGGTACGCCAGCACCTGCTCGTGCCACTTCTGGTATACCGGCGATCCGGCCCGGGCCAGCCCGCGGTTGACGCCGACCGTCTGCACCGACCACCAGTCGCCGTATTCCCACTTCAAATCGTCGCAGGTGACGAAATGGCCGAGCCCGGGGTGGGCGGGGCCGACGTGGTAATCCTCCAGATATACCTCGATGAAGGTTTTCCAGTTGCAGGCGTAGTCCGTGACCTGCACCGAATCGAGCTTGAAACCAGAAAAGTCGAGGTCGCGCACCGCCTGCATGCCGGCGAGATCGGCGTTAACGTCGCGTTCGCCGGCGAACAGCAGGCCTTGCCAAGTCTGCAGCCCGGTGCGGTTCAGGTTCATGCAGGGATTGCCGGAAAACTCGGGCGCGCCCAGCAGGCTGCCCTGGCTGTCGTAAGTCCAGCGGTGGATCGGGCACACGATATTGCCGGACGGCAGCTTGCCGCGGCCTTCCAGCATGATGGCCTGGCGATGGCGGCAGATATTGGACAACAACTCGGTGCCGGCGCCGCTGTTGACCAGCAGTTTCGCGCCGTCGAACAGTTCCAGCGCGTGATAGTCGCCCGGCTCGGATGCCATTAGCTGATGGCCGACATAGCCGGAGCCATGCTGGAACAAATGCTCAAGCTCCAGCGCATAAATGGCCGGATCGAAATACCAGGAAACTGGCAACTGTGGCGAAGTTAGCGACAAGGCGCTGGATTCGGCGAGATCGCTCATGGCGTGCCCTACAAAATCGAGCCCGCTTCCGGCATGCGCCAGAAGCGGCCAGCGTGGCCGACAAGGCCACCATTAAGTTAAAAGGATCGGCGCAAAAAATGAACGGGGCGATGTTCGCCCCGCTGCCAGCCGATCAGAAAGGGCGGGGATTTTAGCACAGCCAGCCCCGTCCCCGCCCCGCGTCGTGACGCGCCCGAATGAGCCCACAAAGCCTACGGTCTTGTCTTTGCCGACACGGCTAGAATGGCGGTTTCTCCAAAGGTATTCCCCATGTCAGAACCCGTTGTATATGACCGCGCGCCCGCCGAACTCGACCTTGAACCCGGTGAATACTGGTGGTGCGCGTGCGGCCGCTCGATGACCCAGCCGTTTTGCGACGGTTCGCACGAAGGCACCGAATTCGAGCCCGTGCCTTTTGTCATCGAGGAAAAATCCACAGTGTGGTTGTGCAACTGCAAGCACAGCAAGGACAAGCCCTTCTGCGACGGCAGCCACAACGATTTGCCCGACGATATTTTCTAAGCCGGTTCCAGCGACAGGATACTGAAATGAACCAGATCGCCACGCCGGAAGCCGTGCTCGATTTCTGGTTCGGCCAGCCGGGGCCGGCATCCGAAATCGCCGCCCGGCAACGCGCACTCTGGTTCGGCAAGTCGGCGGACAACGACCGGCAGGTGACCGAGCGCTTTGCCGGCACGCTGGTCGCAGCCGGCGCAGGCCAGCTCGATCACTGGGCCCTCACCCCGCGCAACCGGCTTGCGCTGATTGTGGTGCTCGACCAGTTTCCCCATCACATCCATCGCGATCACGGCCAGTCGTTCGCCTACGATGCGCAATCGCTGGCACTCGCGCAAGCCATGATCGAGAACGGCGATGCCGCCCGCGTCGCGCCGATTGAGCAGGTGTTTGCCTATCTGCCGCTGGAGCACGCCGAATCACTGGCGCTGCAGGAGCAGTCCGTCGCGCTGTACGCGCAGCTCGCGGCCGAGGCCAGTGCCGCCGAGCGGCCGTTGTTCGAAGGCTTCCTCGATTACGCCGTCAAACACCGCGAAGTCATCGCACGTTTCGGCCGCTTCCCGCATCGCAACGCTTTGCTCGGCCGCCCCGGCAGCGCCGAGGAAATCGAGTTTCTGAAGCAACCCGGCTCACGCTTTTAACTTCCCACGCGGTTAAAATGGCGGCCTTCCGTGCCCCGGCTGCTCCCATGTCCCGCCAGATCCTTGTTACTTCCGCCCTGCCCTACGCCAACGGCAGCATTCACCTCGGTCATCTGGTCGAATACATCCAGACCGACATCTGGGTGCGCTTCCAGAAGATGCGCGGTCACGATTGCCGCTACATGTGCGCCGACGACACCCACGGCACCGCGATCATGCTGCGCGCGGAGAAGGAAGGCATCACCCCGGAAACCCTGATCGGCCGGGTGTGGGACGAACACACGCGCGACTTCGCCGGTTTTCACATCGGCTTCGACCATTACTATTCGACGCATTCCGACGAAAACCGCGCACTGGCTTCGAAGATTTATCTGAGCCTCAAGGACGCCGGGCTGATTGACGTCAAGACCATCGCCCAGCTGTACGACCCGGTGAAAAACCTGTTCCTGCCGGACCGCTTCATCAAGGGCGAATGCCCCAAATGCGGCGCGCTGGATCAGTATGGCGACAACTGCGAAGTGTGCGGCGCAACCTACAGCCCGACCGAGCTGAAAAACCCGGTGTCGGCGGTGTCGGGCGCCACGCCAGTGCACAAGGATTCCGAGCATTACTTCTTCAAACTCGGCGCATGCGAAGCCTTCCTGCGCGAATGGACGACCTCGGGCGCACTGCAGGCCGAAGCGTCCAACAAGATGCAGGAATGGTTCGCCTCCGGCCTCAACAACTGGGACATCAGCCGCGACGCACCCTACTTCGGCTTTGAAATCCCCGGCGCACCGGGCAAGTATTTCTATGTGTGGCTCGACGCGCCGGTGGGCTACATGGCGAGCTTCGCCAAATACGCCGCGGACAACGGCCTCGACTTCGATGCCTGGTGGGGTGCTGATTCTAAAACCGAACTGGTGCATTTCATCGGCAAGGACATCCTGTATTTCCACGCCCTGTTCTGGCCGGCGATGTTGAAAAACGCCGGCTACCGCCTGCCGACTGCGGTGTACGCACACGGTTTTTTGACCGTCAACGGCCAGAAAATGTCGAAATCGCGCGGCACCTTCATCACTGCCGAAAGCTATCTGGCGCAGAAGCTGAACCCAGAATGGCTGCGCTACTACTACGCCGCCAAGCTCAACGGCTCGATGGAAGACATCGACCTCAACCTCGACGATTTCATCGCGCGGGTGAACTCCGATCTGGTCGGCAAGTTCATCAACATTGCTAGCCGCACCGCCGGTTTTATTCACAAGAATTTCGACGGCAAGCTGGCCGACGGCGTCGCCAACCTCGAACTCATCGGCGCGTTCCAGGCTGCCGCCAGCGACATCGCCGCACATTACGAGGCGCGTGACTACGGCCGCGCACTGCGCGAAATCATGGCGCTGGCCGACCGCGCCAATCAGTACGTGGCCGACGAGAAACCCTGGGAGTTGGCGAAGAAACCGGAAGCGGTGTATCGCCTGCATGAAGTCTGCACGGTCGCGCTGAACTGCTTCCGCCTGCTGACGCTGTATCTGAAACCGGTGCTGCCGAAACTGGCCGAGCAGGTCGAGGCCTTCCTGAATATCGCGCCGCTGGCCTGGGAGGACTCCCAAAGTCTGTTCATCCGCCACCGCATCAACGAGTACAGCCACCTGATGACCCGTATCGACCCGAAAGCAATCGAAGCCATGGTAGACGCCAACAAGCAGAATCTTGAACCTGCCCCCGCCCCTGCGCCGGTACGCCATGCCGAAGCCCAGGCGCACGCCGCGCAGCCAGCTGCGGCTTCTGCCCCGGTAGCCGAAACGATCAGCATCGACGACTTCGCCAAGATCGACCTGCGCATCGCCCGCATCGCCAACGCCGAACACGTCGAAGGCGCCGACAAGTTGCTGCGGCTGACGCTCGATCTGGGCGATCTGGGGACGCGCCAGGTGTTTGCCGGCATCAAATCGGCCTACGCGCCGGAAACGCTGGTCGGCCGCTACACCGTGATGGTTGCCAACCTCGCCCCGCGCAAGATGAAGTTCGGCATGAGCGAAGGCATGGTGCTGGCCGCGTCAGGCGACGCGCCCGGCCTGTTCATCCTGTCGCCCGATTCCGGCGCACAAGCCGGTATGAAGGTGAAGTAAAAGGGCCATGCAATGAAACCACTCACGCTGCATCTCGTCATTCACGGCCGGGTGCAGGGTGTGTTTTTTCGCGAATCCATGCGACAGCAAGCCGATTTGCTCGGGGTCACAGGTTGGGCACGCAACCGCGCGGACGGCACGGTGGAAGCCGTCATCCAGGGCAGCGCCGATTCAGTCGGCAAACTGCTGGAATGGGCGCGGCGCGGTCCCCCGCTGGCGAAGGTGACACGTATCGATCAGGAAGCCGCCAGCGGCGAATGGCTGGCTTTCGACATCCTGCCATCCAGCCCATGAAGCCCGTTTACGCAAATCCCGGACAAAAAAATGCCCAGCTCAAAAGAGCCGGGCAGAGAATCCATCGTTTAGGAAGGATTGGAGGAGACAACACTGAGAGCCATTGCGGCGTCATCAGCGTTATTAGAATTCTCTAATATTATGTTTTTCTTGTCAACAACTATTTGCAGACCAGGTTCAAATCTACCAGCCTGTCGGACTTGAAGATCCGGCTCAATACACCACGTTGACCGCTTCGGGCTTGAGCCAGCCCCGGAGCGACTCCAGCAGGCGGTCGTCCAGCCGCACCCGCCATCCTTCGCCCAGCCGCACGCGGCAGCGGGCCTGCGGGTTCTGGTAGTCGATCCACACCGGGCAGCCGCCCTCCTGCGCCTTGTAGGCTTCCAGCAACGCGGCCAGCTTGCGGCCGTTGCCGGGTTCGGCATGAAACGAGCCGTTGCACAGCAGGCGCAGCCCCTGCGCAAAACGGGTGCGCGCGCCTGCCAGGTCGTAAATCTTTTCAGCGGTGACCCGCACCCC
>JAGVGD010000161.1 GCA_020057245.1 Thiobacillus sp.
CATGCAGCGGCGTCCATTGCGCAAAGCGGCGCACCTGCCAGCCGCCGTCGGCCTGGCGCCAGTACGCCGGGTGGTTTGCGTTGTTGGCGGTGCACCAGGCCCAGCCGGCTTCGGACCACGCCGCGCGGTGCTGATAGCCGCCGGCGTCGACGAAAGCCGCAAAGGCGGCTTCGCTCACCGGGCAGGTGTCGATATCGAATGCCGCGAGTGGCTGGCTGTGTTGCCATTTCTCGTTGTCGAAAATGAAGCCGGCATCCGGGCCGCTGCCCAGCGTCACCTCGGCCGTTGCAAACGCCAGCCGCCTGGCGAGCAGGGGCAGGTCATCCGGCAGCGCCGGCGTGCTGGGAGGCGCATAGCCCAGATGCTGGAACGCCATCCACCACGCCTCGATATGCATCAGTTCGTGATACAGGCAGAGCTCGGCCAGATAGGCCTGCGCGGGGGTGAATTTATCGCGCAACCGGGCCGTTACGGCGGCCGTTACTTGGTCGGCGTAATCATCGAGTGCGGCGGGCGGCAGCAAGGCCAGATCCCAGCGCGTGTCGTGCGGCACGGCGGTGGAGTCGTACAGCGCATCGACGCCCGGCAGCAGGCTGGCACGGATGCCGCCATCGGTCAGTGCGCGCAGGCACCAGCGTTCCTGAAACCACACGATGTGTCCGAGCTCCCACAGCGGCGGATTCAGAACCGGGTCGCGCGGCCCCAGCCAGCCGTCTGCGGGCAGGCAAGCCGCCAGCGCGCGCAGCTGGTCGCGCGCCTGCGCCAGGCTGGCGATGAGCTGGTCCGCTGTGTAGCCACTGACGGGGAAGGGCGAGTTCATGCTATATAAGCTCAGTCGAGATCCTTGAATTCTAAGCGTCCCTATTCAATACAGGTGCATCCATGAGCCCATCCCCATCCGATCAGCCCATCCGTTTAACCCAGTTCTCGCACGGCGGCGGCTGCGGCTGCAAAATCGCGCCGTCCGTGCTGCGCGAGATTCTCGCCGACACGCCTTTTGCATCGCACATGGCGGCAGCCTATCCCGACCTGCTGGTCGGCATTGAGCATGGCGACGACGCTGCGGTATACCGGCTCAACGAATCGCAAGCGATCGTCGCCACCACCGATTTTTTCATGCCGATCGTGGACGACCCTTACGAATTTGGCCGCATCGCGGCCACCAACGCGTTGTCTGATGTGTACGCCATGGGCGGACGACCGCTGTTCGCGCTGGCCATCGTCGGCATGCCGATCGGAAAGCTGCCCAACGAGGTCATCCGGCAGATCCTCGCTGGCGGCGAGGCCGTCTGCAAGGCAGCCGGCATTCCGATTGCGGGCGGGCATTCCATCGACGCGCCGGAACCGATCTATGGCCTGGTGGGCATCGGTGTGGTCGACCCGCGTCGCGTCAAGACCAACGCGGGCGGCCAGGCGGGCGACGTGCTGATCCTCGGCAAGCCGCTCGGGGTCGGCATCTACAGTGCGGCGCTGAAAAAAGAGGCGCTCAGCGCCGATCAGTATGCCGCCATGATCGCCGCCACCACCCAGCTCAATACTGCCGGCGCCGACCTCGCCGGCATCGACGGCGTTCACGCGCTGACCGATATCACCGGCTTTGGGCTTGTCGGCCACCTGCTGGAAATCACCCGCGCCTCGAAGCTGGCCGCACGCGTCGAGTTTGCGCGCCTGCCGCTGTTGCCGGGGGTGGCCGAGCTGGCGCAAGGCGGCTTCACCACCGGCGCCAGCCAGCGTAACTGGGCGAGCTACGGCGCCGAAGTCAGTATCGGCAGCCTGGCCGAGTGGCAGCAGGCGGTCCTCACCGACCCGCAAACCAGCGGCGGCCTGCTGGTGAGCTGTGCGCCCGAAGCGCGTCAGGCCGTGCTCGATGTGTTCCGCCAACACGGCTTTGCCGGCGCAATGGAAATCGGCGGCCTGCATGCGGGAACAAACGTGACGGTTGCTGCCTGAATGTCATTTCGCTTTGTCGACTTGCCTGTAGCGCACGATGACTTGCGTGCCGACGTGCTGGCGGGACTGGCCGCGCACCCCAAAGCGATCCCGCCCAAATACTTTTACGACGAAGCCGGTTGCCGCCTGTTCGAGGCCATCTGCGCGCAGCCCGAATACACCCTCTGCCGCACCGAGCGCGCGCTCATGGATGCGCACCTGCCCGCGATCGCCGCAGCCATCGGGGCGGTCGATTGCATCATCGAGCCGGGCGCGGGCGACTGCGCCAAAGTCCGTGCCCTGCTAGACGTGTTGCAGCCCGGCCAGCTGGTGGTGCTGGACATTGCAGGCGAACCGCTCGCCGCGGCTGCCGGGGCGCTGGCGCGGGATTATTCCGGCGTGGCGGTCGCCGCGCTGGGCATGGATTTCATCCGCAGCCTGGACGACGCCACACCCTACCTCATGGCCGGTCGGCGACTGATCTACTACCCCGGCTCCAGCATCGGCAACTTCACGCCGGCCGAGGCCGCCGCCCTGCTCGCGCGCTTCCGCAAGCTGGCGGGCGAAGCGGGCCAGTTGCTGATCGGCTTCGACCTCAAAAAAGACCCGGTCGAACTTCACCGCGCCTATAACGACGCTGCAGGCGTGACGGCAGCCTTCAACCTCAACCTGCTGGCGCGCTTGAACCGCGAACTCGATGCCGATTTCGACCTCGGCCAGTTTCGCCATTACGCCTACTACAATCCGGTCGCCGGGCGCGTCGAAATGCATCTGGTCAGCCTGGCCGGGCAAATCGTCAGTGTCGCGGGCCAGCGTTTTCATTTCAGCCTGGGCGAAACCCTGCATACCGAGAACTCCTGCAAATTCCGCAGTGACGAATTTAGCGCCATTGCCGCAAGCGCCGGCTGGCAGCGGGTTCAGGAGTGGGAGCAGGACGGGTTTGCGGTGCAGCTGTACGGGTAAAGGCGGAACCAGCAGGGCCCGCATCGTTGCGGTCCGCGGCAGGATCAAAAAGAAAAGGCCCGCAGACATGCGGGCCTTTGTGGTTCGGGTACCCGCCGGATGACGGCCAGGCGGCAGAGGGGAATTATCCCAGGCTATCCAGCGTGCGCGGCTCGCCGATCAGATAGCCCTGCACGCAATCGACCCCCATTTCGACCAGGGCGGCGAGACGATCGGGGTCTTCGATGAAGCCGGCCACGGTCTTGATGCCGAGGAAGCTGCCGGTTTCCAGAATCGACCGCACCAGCGCCTCGTCGATCATGCTGGTACCGATTTCGCGAACCAGGGCGCGGTCGATCTTCAGATAGTCGAGCTTCATGCTCTTCAGGCTGGTGTACGAGCTGCTGCCGATACCGAAGTCGTCGAGCGTGAAGCGGCAGCCGTAGCGCTGGAGTTGGCGCATGAACAGCTGGGTCTGGGCGTGGCCTTCCACGGCATCGGCTTCGCTGATCTCGAAAATGAGCTTGTTGCCGGGAAGGTCGCCGCGTGCCAGCTCGGCCAGCAGGAACTTCAGGAACAGCGGATTGGTGATCGACTGGCCGGACAGGTTGATCGACAGGCCGCCGATCGCGGCCAGGCGATCCGCATGGTCGCGCATCCAATGCAGGATGGTTTTGACCACCCAGCGATCGATCTCGGTGATGCGCTGCAGGCGCGCGGCGACGTCGATCAGGTCGCGCGTGGCGATGGCGCGTTCGTCGTGCGCGGTGGGGTGCAGCAGTACTTCGAAATAGAGCGGGGTGCGCACCGGGTCGGCCGCGGCCACCACCGGCTGACAGTTGAGGCTGAGCTGGTTGTTGGCCAGGATGGCGGTCAGTTCGTGCGCCCATTGCGCCAGCGCCAGCACGCCGCTGTCGTTGACTTCACTGCTGTACAGCACCACGGATTGGCCGGATTCGCGCGCGCGCGCGCTGGCGGCATTGGCGTTGTCGAAATAGGTTTCCGGGCTCAGGCAGTCGCTGGTCCACATCAGGCCGGCCGCCATCTGCACGCGGTAGCGGATGCCGTTGATTTCCTGCGGCTGCGCGGTCAGGGTACGGAGCAGATCTTCGGATTGCGCCTGCGCGGCTTCGCTGTCGGTCGCTTCGATCCAGAAGGCGAGGCCGGATTCGCCGGCGCGCGCCAACTGGGCACTGGCGGGCAGCAAGGTGGGCAGCAGCTGGGACAGTTCGCGCAGGATGGGAATGCGGATATCGCTTGCCGCGGCTTCGCCGGCCGGGTTGAGGATGTCGAACTGGATGACGCCGACGGCGAAGCCGCCCACCGTGGCCTGGCTGCGCAGCCAGGCGCGGCGGATCGCGCGGAAAAAACTCTTGCGGTTGGCCAGCCCGGTGGCGGAATCGTGCGAGGCCTGCCACAGCAGGTCGCGCTGCATTTTCTGGATCATTGCGCTGTAGGAACGGTCCATCAGCGGCAGTTCGAGGTCTTCGGTCCATTGCGCCTCGCCAGCTTCCAGCGTTTGCAGCAGGTCCGCCCGCTTGAGGTCGAGCTTCTTGATGCCGCGATAGTTGGCGAACACGTACACGTGGGGCTGGTCGCCGATCCAGATCAGGTTGAGCGGCGTGTCCTGCGATGTGAACTGCAGCCAGTCGCCGACGCGCAGCCGCTCGGCCAGGTTGTCCTGCTCTTCGGTGAGCGGCTCGCTGGCGGCATCGATCAGGCGGGCGCCGATCGCCGTGCGCGGGTGCTGCGTCTTGTCGGTTTCGAACAGGGCGGTCGCGAGCTGGTCGACGATGCGGTCCTGCGCGAACTTGTCGGCGCAGACGTGCGTCAGCGCCTGGTCGATGCGCTGCAGCAGGGCCTGGATATCACTGGCCGAGGGCGCTTCGGTAAGGTCCGGGTCGAGCCAGCCGCACAACTGGCGCAGCACCTGCCAGGCCTGGCGCGCTTCGTCGCTGTCGATGCCGTGTCGCATTTCTTCGATGAACAGCACATTGCGCCAGCCGCCGTTCAACAGTTCGATCACCGCATTGGGCACCGGGTGGGTGTCGAGCTGCGCCAGCAACTCGCGCAGAATGCGCTGCTTGACGATCTCCGCGTTCTGGCGGCCTTCGCACATTTCCTGCAAGCGGAAAACGCGCGCGGCGCGCTCGCTGAGCAAGGGCTTGACCACGCGTTCGAGCTGGGTGCGTGCTTCTTCGAATACGCCAGGATTCTTGTCGGCCTCGGCGTTGATGCGGTCGGTCCAGCGGCTCATCAGCCGCATCAGCCGCGCATCGCTGATCTTGCCGTCGTCGCCTGCCACCATGCTGATGCGGTCGAGCGTGTTCAGCACCTTGTGCGCCGGGTGGCTGGGTGAGTTGAGAAACTGCGGGTCGGACATCGCCAGCTTGATGAGGCTGGTTTCGAGCTGCTGGAAAAACGGCCGCATGCCTTCGCTGACCGATTTTTCGGCATGCATGGTATCGAACAGCGCGCCGAACATGTCGACCGAGCGCTGCATCTCCTGCGTGACCGCCGGCGGCAGGGCGCCGGCGGCCGCCAGTCGCTGTAACACCGGCGAATGCGCCACGCCGGGTACGCTCG
>JAGVGD010000167.1 GCA_020057245.1 Thiobacillus sp.
AAACCCGCCAGCTGGTTTTGCAGCATGCCGCGGAGCCGCGCCAGTTCGCTCAGAATGCGCGAACCGCTGGCGCTGTCCGGCGCATCGCCCGCTTCAGCGGCGGCCGTGGCCGCCAGTTTTCCATAGCCGCTTGCCAGCAGTTCGACGCCCTGCGGATGCGGCCGCGTCGACAGCACCACGGCATCGTCGCCCAATTCGCGCCGGACCTTTTCCAGGGCCTCGCGCGCGCTTGCCGCGATAAAAACCTGCGCACTCATGCGTGTCCTCCAATGGCAAGTTCGGTGTTCACCTGCACCGTTTTATCGGCAGGCACCTCAGCGTAGGCCACCACGGCCAGTTGCGGGAAATTGCGCCGCAGCAGCCGCGACAGAATGGCGCGCAAGCTGGGCGAAGTCAGCAACACCGCCGGATAACCCGCATTCTCCTGTTCCGCCACGGCACGCTCCGCGGCCTCATTCAGCGCGTCCAGCGTGGTCGGCGACAGCAGCGCCTCGCCCTCGTCGCCCATTTCATTGAGCAAGCGCGTCTCGGTGACGGCGGCCAGTCCGATCACATGCAGTGCGTTGCTGCCTTCGAACAACCGGTCGACGATGCTGCGCCCGAGCGCGGCACGCACGGTTTCCACCAGATCCTCGATCGACTGGCTGTTCGGTGCACGCGCCGCCAGGGTTTCAAACAGGGTCCGGCTATCGCGGATCGAGACGTTTTCCGCGATCAGCTGCTGCAGCACGGCCTGCACGCTGGTGAGCGGCAAATGGCGCGGGGTGACATCCTCGACCAGGCCCGGATGGCTGCGCATCAGGGTATTGAGCAGCTGCTGCACCTCGACGCGCCCCAGCAATTCGGGCGCGTGCTGGCGGAACACCTGCTCGACCTGGCGGGCGATCAACTCGGCTGCGGTGAACACCACGAATCCCCGCAAGGTGGCTTCTTCTTCGCGCCCTGCCTCGATCCAGACGCCGCCCAGGCCGCTCAGCGGGTCGACGCCCGGCGCGCCCTCGATCCGTCCCAGCACGTCACCCATGTCGACCGCCAACACCTGGCCGTTGGGCATCTCGCCGTGCGCCACATCCACGCCCTTGAGCGTGATGCGGTAGGCGTTCTGCTTGAGATCGAGGTTGTCGCGCACCCGGATGAGCGGCACGACCAGCCCCATGTCCGTTGCAAAACGGCGCCGCGCATCGGTGATCCGGGTCAGCGCCTCGCCGCCCTGATTGCGGTCCACCAGCGAAATCAGCCGGTAGCCGACCTCGAGCGCCAGCACATCCACCGGCGGGATATCGTCCCAGGTGACATCGACCGGAGCGGCCGTGTCCTCGATCAAGCCCGGCAGTTCGGCTTCGGGTTGTTCGCGCTGGCGCCGCGCCAGCCACAGTCCCAGCGCACTCAACACCGCCGCGATGGTCAGGAAAGCCAGATGCGGCGTACCGGGGATGGCGCCCAGAATGGCCAGCACCGCAGCCGCCACATACAGGATGTGCGGCTGGCCGAAAATCTGGGTGGAAAACTCGCGCGACAAATCCTGTTCGCTCGATGCCCGGCTGACCACGATACCCGCAGCGGTCGAGATGATCAGCGCGGGGATTTGCGTCACCAACCCGTCGCCCACCGTCAGCAACGCATACCGGCCCACCGCTTCGCCGATGCCGAGATTGTGCTGCAGCAGGCCGATGGCAATACCGCCGATCAGGTTCACCACCAGAATGATCATGCCGGCAACGGCGTCGCCGCGAACGAACTTGGATGCGCCGTCCATGGCGCCGTAAAAATCGGCTTCGCGGCCGATGTCGTGACGACGCGTGCGCGCCTCGCCTTCGTTGATGAAGCCGGCGTTCAAATCGGCGTCGACTGCCAATTGCTTGCCGGGCATCGAATCCAGCGTAAAGCGCGCCGCCACTTCGGCGATGCGGCCGGCCCCCTTGGTGATGACGACGAAATTGATGATCACCAGAATCAGGAACACCACGAAGCCGACCGCAATGTTGCCGCCCACCAGAAAGCTGCCGAAGGACTCGATCACCTTGCCCGCCGCATCCGGCCCGGTTTGGCCCTGCATCAGGATGATGCGGGTGGAGGCGACATTGAGCGACAGGCGCAGCAGGGTGGTCAGCAGCAGCACCGTCGGAAACACCGAAAAATCCAGCGGGCGCCGCGCATTCAGGCTGACCAGCAGCACGATCATGGCCAGTGCGATGTTGAGCGTCAGCAGCACATCGAGCATCAGGGTGGGCAGCGGCAGCACCATCATGGCCAGGATCAGCAGCACCAGCAGCGGCACCGCCAAACGGTTCACCGGCATGCCCATCACCATGACACCCTGCGCGCTCACCCGATCACCTCATCGATCGAACCGGACAAAACAGGTTTTGCTTCCGCCCCGCTGGCGAGCTCGCCCTGACCGGCCTGTTGCTGGCGTCCCCGCATCTGGGCGCGGATTTCAGGATTGACCTCGGCCTCGCGCGCCTCGGCCAGCACTTCCTGCCAGGTCATCGCGTGGCGACGCAGATAACGCCACCAGCGCCAGCCGGCATCCAAAGCCGCAGCCAGCGCCAGCGCCGCGGCCAAGGCGAGAAGGCCACGCTCCAGCCAGGCGGCCGTTTGCACAAGGCCAGACGAAGCCCCGGTCAAATCATCCAGCCCCGCACCGCTCGCCAGCATCCAGGCGACAGCGGCGGCGGCCAGCGCAAGCTTCAGCAGCGCCAGCGATCCATCGAACCAGGCATCGGCAGAAAACAAACGGGAAAAGGATAGAAGCGGATTGGCGCGCAGCGGATCGAACTGCATGCGCCGGGGTGCGAACACCCAGCCCGAAAGCAGCAGCGGCGCGGCCACGGCGACTGCCAGAAGCAAACCCAGCAGCAGCAATAGCGCCCACAGTGCAGACTGGACGGCGGCAAACAAGGCGGGAGAAGAAGGCTGTGCGGCAGTGATAAGCGCTGTCTCGATCATGAACTGCAAGGCAAGCAGCAGACGGGGCGCCAGCCAACCCAGCAAACCCAGCGCGGCCAGCAACACCACCCAGGCCGACAGCTCGGCCGAGCGCGGAACATCGCCCGCCTGCCGCGCCTGCTGCAGACGCTGCGAACTCGCCGGTTCGGTACGGGAAAGATCAGACTCCTCGGCCATGCTCGTCTCAAACTTTTGGGCAGTCTAGCACGATGCGGAGGCCCGGTATCCGGGGCGCGCGCCGGATACCGGGCTGTTGCCTGGCGGCAACGACCCATCAAGCACAGCTGTGGCCGCTATCTAAAAGCAATAAAATCGATTAATCTGCTGGCGCTTCAGCCTGGTCAGCGCCAGCCCTTGAGCAGCGACCCATCACAACACAAATTTTTGGAGGAGTTTTTATATGCGCACGATGCATCTGGCCGCCGCAATGGCCGCAGCACTCGCCCTGTCCACCCCCGCGTCCGCCGGCTTTTTCGACCTCACCCTGGCACCCTATATCGGTGCCGGCGCAGGCAAGGCCACCTCGGACATAAGCTGCCCGACCGGCGTGAGCTGCGACGACTCCGACACCGGCTGGAAAATCTTCGGCGGACTGGAAGTCAACGAATACATTTCGATGGAAGTGGGCTACATCGATCTGGGCGAAGTCACATACAGCGGCACGCAAAGCGGCACGCGTGAAGTCAACGGCATGATCATGGATCTGGTCGGAACCTTTGCCATCAACCCCAGCTTCGTCCTGTCGGCCCGCGGCGGGATGAATTTCCTCAATGCTGAAGTCAACGGAACGATCGCCAACTCACCTACCAATAATACAGGTGATACCGACCTCGCCTGGTCGTTCGGCCTCGGCGCGCAATACAACCTCACCCCCGCAGTCGGACTGCGTCTGGACTGGGAACGTTTCTTCGAAGTCGGCAGCTCGATCAGCAATGGCGGCACCGGCGAAGCGGATATCGATCTGCTGTCAGCTGGCGTGGTCTACAAGTTCTAAGCGGATTGACCAGTCATTCCGGGCAATGAAAAGGGGGCTTCGGCCCCCTTTTCATTGCCCTTTTTTTGCTGCGTCCAGGGCGCGCAAATGCGCCAGCTTGTCGGCAATTTTGCCTTCCAGGCCGCGTGGTGTCGGTTGATACCAGTGTTGTTCCGGCAAGTCGTCCGGAAAATAGCATTCGCCCGCAGCGTAGGCCTCCGGCTCATCGTGCGCGTAGCGATAGGTACGACCGTAGCCGAGTTCCTTCATGAGTTTGGTGGGCGCATTGCGCAGATGCAGCGGTACCTCATTCGACGGGTTGGCCACCACGAATGCGCGTGCCGCGTTGTAGGCCATGTAGGCCGCATTGCTTTTGGGCGCGCAGGCGAGATAGAGACAGGCCTCGGCCAGCGCCAGCTCGCCTTCCGGACTGCCGAGGCGCTCATAGGTTTCAAACGCATCGAGCGTGATGCCCAGTGCGCGCGGGTCGGCCAGACCAATTTCTTCGGACGCCATGCGGATCAGCCGCCGCCCCAAATAGCGCGGGTCGGCGCCGCCATCGAGCATCCGCACCAGCCAATACAGCGCGGCATCGGGCGCGGAGCCACGCACGCTTTTGTGCAGTGCGGAAATCTGGTCGTAGAAAGCTTCGCCGCCCTTGTCGAAGCGACGCAGGGATTGCGCCAGTGCATTCTCGACAAAAGCCGTATCGATCAGGCTCACTTGAGCCGTGCGCGCGGCGCTGTCGAGCTGTTCCAGCAGATTCAGCAGCTTGCGGGCGTCACCGTCGGCATAAGCCGCCAGCAGCTGATCGATGCCGTCGGCCAGCTTCAGATCGGGCAATTCCCGCAACGCATGCTGCAGCAATTCGCCCAGCTCCTCGGGCGACAGCGATTTCAGTACATAGGCCTGGGCGCGCGAAAGCAAGGCGCCGACAACCTCAAATGAGGGGTTTTCGGTGGTGGCGCCGATGAAGGTAAACAGCCCGCCTTCGACGTGCGGCAAGAACGCATCCTGCTGCGCCTTGTTGAAGCGGTGCACCTCGTCGACGAAGACGATGGTGGCGCGCCCCATGGACTGATTCATGCGGGCGCGCTCGACCGCTTCGCGGATGTCCTTGACGCCGGAAAGCACCGCGGATATGGCGATGAAGTCTGCACCGAAAGCTTGCGCGGTCAGCCGCGCCAGCGTGGTTTTCCCCACCCCCGGCGGCCCCCACAGAATCATTGAATGCAGCTTGCCCGCATCGAAAGCGAGCTTGAGCGGCTTGCCCGGACCCAAAAGATGGCGTTGCCCGACGACTTCGTCCAGCGTGCGCGGACGCAGGCGCTCGGCCAGCGGCACCTCCACCGGGTGCGCAGGTGCGGCGTGGGATTGAAACAGGTCGTCAGTCGCCAATGATGTCGGCCCCCTGGGGCGGAGTGAACTTGAAACGGGACGGTGCAATCTGCGGATTGCGCGAAAACCGGGTCAGTTTAAGCGTGGTGCGCTGACCAAAAAAGTCGAACAGCTCCATTTGCGCCAGCACATCGCCCTTGAAACCCATGCGGATGCGCTCGAAAGTCGTGTCGCGATTCTTCGGGGTGGCTTCCAGCCATTCCAGCCCCCCGCTTTCCCCCGCATTTTTCAGGCTGAAATATTTTTCGATGGCGTTGTCGCCGGCCAGCAAGGCCGCCGGTGTGCCGGCCACGACGTCGCCCAACGACTTGACGGAAACCTGATCCAGATCCGCGTCATACAACCACAGTTTGACGCCGTCGCTGACGATGACCTGCTCATAGGGGGCGGCATAATCCCAGCGGAACTTGCCGGGGCGGACAAACATCATTTTGCCGCTGGCCTGCTGGGTGATCCGGCCGGACTTGTCCGAGACGGTCTGGGTGAAATCGGCTTCGGCGGTTTTCGCGCCGCTGACAAAGGCTTTGAGACGATCGACTCCACCGGCGTGGGCGGCGCCGCTCAGGGCGAGCGCAAAGGCTACAGAAATAAATCGCATGGAATGTCCCAAAAAAAGTGCGCCCGACGGGCGCACTTTGCATGACCCTGCAGAAGACAGAAAGTTTATTTCACTTTGCAGGTTTTGAAGCCAAACGGCAGATATGCCGGACACCAGCCGAAGATCGCGGTGAGCAACACAATAAATCCGATCGGGCCGGCAACCATCATCGGACCGGTCGGCGTCATCGCCCAGTAAATCAGGCCAATACCCACTACAGCACGAATGATACGGTCGATACCGCCTACATTTTTTGCCATCTTCTGCTTCCTCCTAAGTTATTTGATAGTCATCCCGAGTTGCCGGCCCGGTGCTGCGTCGGCAACACAGGACGAAGCTTAACGTATTTCAATCCTCATCGGTTTCACGCAATCAGCGGCACGATCAGCAGCGCCACGATGTTGATGATCTTGATCAGCGGATTGACTGCGGGGCCGGCGGTATCCTTGTAGGGATCGCCCACGGTGTCGCCGGTGACGGCGGCCTTGTGCGCCTCGCTGCCCTTGCCGCCGAAGTTGCCTTCCTCGATGTACTTCTTGGCGTTGTCCCATGCACCGCCGCCGGTGGTCATCGAAATCGCCACGAAGATGCCGGTGATGATGGTGCCGACCAGTACGCCGCCCAGCGCCTGCGCGCCGAGGGTGAGACCAACGATCACCGGCACTGCGACCGGCAGCAGCGAGGGCACGATCATTTCCTTGATCGCGGCCTTGGTCAGCATGTCGACGCAGGTGCCGTATTCGGGCTTGGCGGTGCCTTCCATGATGCCGGGAATTTCCTTGAACTGACGGCGCACTTCCACCACCACTGAACCGGCGGCGCGGCCGACCGCTTCCATGCCCATGGCGCCGAACAGATACGGCACCATGCCGCCGATGAACAGGCCGATGATGACCATGTGGTTGGACAGGTCGAACGTCAGGATATGGCCGTTGGCAGAGAGCGCATGGGTGTAGTCGGCGAACAGAACCAGCGCAGCCAGACCGGCCGAGCCGATGGCATAACCCTTGGTGACGGCCTTGGTGGTATTGCCGACGGCGTCGAGCGGGTCGGTGATGTTGCGGATGCTGTCCGGCAAACCGGCCATTTCGGCGATGCCGCCGGCGTTGTCGGTGATCGGACCGTAGGCGTCAAGCGCGACGATGATGCCGGCCATCGACAGCATCGAAGTGGCGGCGATGGCGATGCCATACAGACCGGCCAGTTCATAGGTGCCCCAGATAGCGGCGCAGACGGCGAGCACCGGTGCAGCGGTGGACTTCATCGACACGCCGAGGCCGGCGATGACGTTGGTACCGTGACCGGTCGTGGAAGCCTGCGCGATGTGGCGCACCGGCGCGAATTCGGTCGCGGTGTAGTACTCGGTGATCCACACCATGGCGGCGGTCAAGGCCAGGCCGATCAGCGTGGCGAAGTACAGGTTCAGCGAGGTCACCAACTCGCCGCCGATCATCACGCCCTCGCCCATCATCCAGGTGGTGATGGGATAGAACGCAATCGCGGCCAGCACGCCCGACACGATCAGACCGCGATACAGCGCGTTCATGATCTTGCCGCCTTCGCGTGCCTTGACGAAGTAGGTGCCGACGATGGAGGCGATGATGGAGAAGCCGCCCAGCACCAGCGGATAGATCACCGCTTCGGGCGAACCGGTAATCAGCAGACCGCCCAGCAGCATGGTGGCGATGATGGTCACAGCGTAGGTTTCGAACAGGTCGGCGGCCATGCCGGCACAGTCGCCGACGTTGTCGCCGACGTTGTCGGCGATCACGGCAGGGTTGCGCGGGTCGTCCTCGGGAATGCCGGCTTCGACCTTGCCCACCAGGTCAGCGCCAACGTCAGCGCCCTTGGTGAAGATGCCGCCGCCGAGTCGGGCGAAGATGGAAATCAGCGAACCGCCGAAAGCCAGACCGACCAGTGCGTGGGTCGCGGCTTCGGTGGTTTCGCCCAGCACAAGAGTCAGCACAGCGTAGTAGCCGGCGACGCCGAGCAGGCCGAGACCCACCACCAGCATGCCGGTGATGGCGCCGCCTTTGAAGGCGACGTTGAGCGCGGCGTTGAGGCCCTGCGAGGCGGCCTGCGCGGTACGCACGTTGGCGCGCACCGAGACGTTCATACCAATGTAGCCGGTCAGGCCGGAGAGGACGGCGCCGAGCGCGAAGCCGACCGCGGTTTGCCAGCCCAGTGTCACAAAGATTGCGATCAGCAGGATCACGCCGACGATCCCGATGGTGGTGTATTGCCGGTTCAGATACGCCGATGCGCCCTCTTGCACCGCCGCCGCGATTTCGCGCATGCGGTCGTTGCCGGTCGGCAGACCGAGTATCCATTTGATCGATACGATCCCGTACAACAGTGCAAGCACCGCCGCGACCAGGGCGAACAGCAAACCTTCATTCATCATTCTTGTCTCCTCCACACGTTCATAAAAAAACGGCAGCTTGCGCCGCCGTCACTCATCCCTGCTATTTCCCCATCGCCAGCCCGCCTTCGAACCGCGTACCCGGTGAAAAACCGAATATCTGGTCGAGATGCAGCTCCCGGATACAGTCATCCACCGCCGCCTGTCCATGCTCACGCTGCACCTCGGACAGAATCAGCTTGGCCGAATTGCCATTGTAAAAGCCGCCGAAATCGGCCTGTACGCGCAGCAACTGTTTGGCTTTGTCGAGTGTCATCGTCTAGGGATCAGGGGCCAGGATTCAGGGGTCAGGGAATGTGCGGGCAAAGCCCGCGTTCCCCTGAATTATTGCGCGGCGCAGCCGCACATTCCCTGAATCCTGAACCCTGAATCCTGGCCCCTTAAAGTTTGAACGCCGCCAGTTTCTTCGCCACGGCAACATTTTTCAGCGTGACGTACACCGGCAGGCCGTCGGCATACTTCGGATAATCCTCGCCCTGGATCAGCGGCGTCAGGTAACGCTTGCACTTGGGCGTGATGCCGAAACCGTCCTTGGTGATGAAGTCGCGCGGCATGAATTTCTCGACGTTGGCGACGTCTTTCAGATCCGCCACGCCAATCTTGTATTTGTACGGCACATCCGAAATACGGTCGACCGTCGGCATCACCGAATTGTGGCCCTTGATCGCCAGTTCGACGGCTTTCTTGCCGAGTTCGTAAGCCTGCTTGACGTCGGTTTTCGACGCAATGTGGCGCGCGGCACGCTGCAGGTAGTCGGCGACCGCCCAGTGGAACTTGTGTCCGAGCGCGTCCTTGATCATGTTGGCGACCACCGGCGCGGCGCCGCCCAGCTGGGCGTGGCCGAAGGCATCCCGGGTGCCCTGCTCGGCGAGAAAGGTGCCGTCCGGATAGTGGCAGCCTTCGGAGACCACCACCGTGCAAAAGCCGTGTTCCTTCACCAGCTTGTCGACGCGGGCGAGGAATTTCTTCTGGTCAAATTCGATCTCGGGGAACAAGACGACGACAGGAATGCCGTGGTCTTCCACCAGTCCACCGGCAGCGGCGATCCAGCCGGCGTGGCGACCCATCACTTCCAGCACGAAAATCTTGGTCGAGGTCTTGGCCATCGACTTCACGTCGAAGCTGGCCTCCAGCGTGGACACCGCAATGTATTTGGCGACCGAGCCGAAACCCGGGCAGCAGTCGGTGATCGGCAGGTCATTGTCCACCGTCTTCGGCACGTGGATCGCCTGGATCGGATAGCCCATCGCTTCGGACAGCTGGCTGACCTTAAAGCAGGTGTCGGCCGAATCGCCGCCGCCGTTGTAGAAGAAGTAGCCGATGTTGTGCGCCTTGAACACTTCGATCAGGCGCGCATATTCGCGCTTGTTGGCTTCCAGCGACTTCAGCTTGAAGCGGCAGGAGCCAAAGGCGCCCGACGGCGTGCTGCGCAGCGCGGCGATTGCGGCATCGGTTTCCTTGGTGGTGTCGATCAGATCTTCGGTCAGCGCGCCGATGATGCCATTACGGCCGGCGTAGACCTTGCCGATCTTGTCCTTGTGCTTGCGTGCGGTTTCGATCACGCCGCAGGCCGAAGCATTGATGACGGCGGTGACGCCGCCGGACTGTGCGTAGAAGGCGTTCATTTTTTTCGCCATGGTGAGTCTCCTCTGTTTTTTTGAAAAAGAATGCGTAAAAAAAGCCAGCCTCTTGCTGCGGGCTGGCTTGATCAATCAACTGTTGCCGGACACCTCGGCCTCGGCGAGCCGCTTGGCTTCCTCGTCGGCCTGCATTTTCAGCAAGGTGGTGACGCAGTCGCCGATGTCGTCGTATTCCTCGCGCCCGGTGGAAAAGCGATCGCGGATGCGGTAGAAGAACATGCTGCGGTAGCGCGAATCGCCGGTCTTCGACAGCACGAAATGACAGCCGCGCTCGAGCCAGTAAAAGCCCGGGCACAAGGTCAGTTCGCGGTCATCGATGTAAAGGCGGATTTCGGTTTCGACGTCCTGAATCTCAACGTCATGGCCGTAACGTTCTTTCACCGCGCCGGAAACAATCCAGCGCTCGGTGTCGGTCATCGGCGCAATCTGCTGCGGCATTTTTGCCCCGGTCAGGCCAAGGCTGCGAAAATCGCGTCGCGAATGCCTTCCACTTTACCGACGCCGGAAACCTTCACGTATTTGGGTGCACCGGCTTCGCCGCGTGCGGCCCAATCGCCGTAGTACTTCACCAGCGGCTCGGTCTGGGCGTGATACACATCGAGGCGCTTTTTGACCGTCTCTTCATGGTCGTCATCGCGCTGGATCAGGTCGTCGCCGGTAGCGTCGTCCTTGCCGGCCACTTTGGGGGGATTGAATACCACGTGATAGGTGCGGCCCGAGGCCACATGCACACGACGGCCCGACATGCGCTTGACGATTTCCTCGTCGGCGACGTCGATCTCGACCACGTAGTCGATCGGCACGCCGGCGGCCTTCATCGCCTCGGCCTGCGGAATGGTGCGCGGAAAGCCGTCGAACAGGTAGCCGTTCTTGCAGTCCGCTTCGGTCAGCCGCGACTTGACCATACCGATGATGATGTCGTCGGAGACCAGGCCGCCCGCATCCATGATGGCCTTGGCCTTCATGCCGAGTTCGCTGCCGGCCTTGATCTGCGCACGCAGCATGTCGCCGGTGGAGATCTGCGGAATGCCGTACTTTTCCTTGATGTAATTGGCCTGGGTACCTTTGCCGGCGCCAGGGCCGCCCAACAGAATCAAACGCATTGCATGTCTCCCTTGAATTATGGATGTGTCAAACCGCAGTAGCCTAAGGCAAGGCTCGCCTGCGCAACACTAAAAATTACTTATTGCGGGATTCAAGAGGCTGCTATGCAGCGCCAAACAGTGCACGAACCCGCGCCAGGTCTTCAGGCGTATCGATGCCCGGGGCGGGCGCGCTGGGGGTGACGCCGAGGCTGATGCGGTAGCCGTGCCACAGCACCCGCAATTGCTCCAGCATTTCGTGTCGCTCCAGCGGCGAGACGGCGAGGCCGGCATAGGTGCGCAAAAAGCCGGCGCGATACGCATAAAGGCCGATATGGCGCAGGGCGCCCAGTTCGTGCGGCATCGTCTGCTGCGAACCAAATGCATCGCGCGGCCACGGAATCGGCGCGCGGCTGAAGTACAGCGCGTAACCCGCCTCGTCGGCCACGACCTTGACGACATTGGGATTGATGAAATCCGCATGATCATGGATCGGATGGGCCAGGGTCGCCATCACGGCATCCGGGTGCAGCACCAGCTGGCGCGCCGCTTCGCGGATCAGCGCCGGATCGATCAGCGGCTCGTCGCCCTGCACGTTGACCACCAGGGTGTCGTCATCCCAGCCCAGGGTTTCGGCCACTTCGACCAGACGTTCGGTTCCGGACTGATGATCGGGCGAGGTCATGAGGACCGGGTAGCCCGCTGCCGCCACCGCCTGCTGCACGCGGCTGTCATCCGTCGCTACCACGACCGACTCGGCGCCAGCCTGCAGGGCGCGCTCCACCACATGCAACACCATGGGGCGCCCGCCTATATCCGCCAGCGGCTTGCCGGGCAATCGGCTCGACGCGTAGCGCGCAGGAATCACCACCCGGAAATGCATGCTCAAACCTGTCCGTGGATTTCGTCCACTTCGAGCGGACGCGCCTCTTCCGGCAGCATCACCGGGATGTCGTCTCGTATCGGATAGGCAATACGGCACGCCGGGCACACCAGTTCATGGTCGGATTTTTTCCAGTTCAGCGGGCCTTTGCAGACCGGGCACACAAGAAGATCAAGAAGTTTCGGGTTCATCTGCAAGGGTCCTGTAAAACGGTTGCGCCTTCGCCTCGTTGGGCTGTTGCGACTTTTTCTGATAAAGGTTGATATCCGCAACCGACAACAGGGTCATCAGGTCATGGCCATCCTGCGGCGCGTGGCTCACGCCCAGGCTCACACCCATCGGCAGACCATTGCTCTGGCTCCAGGCCTGGATGCGCGTCTCGATGCGCTCAAATATCTGCTGCATCGCTGCGTCGCTGCGCAGGGGCAGGATGGCGACGAACTCGTCGCCGCCCCAGCGGCCGCACACCCCCATCTCGACCGATTCATTGAATATCTGGGCGAATTCGGC
This sequence comes from Thiobacillus sp., assembly GCA_020057245.1. GTDB lineage: Bacteria > Pseudomonadota > Gammaproteobacteria > Burkholderiales > Thiobacillaceae > Thiobacillus. The sequence continues at coordinate 12,456 of JAGVGD010000167.1, forward strand.
CAGCACGCGATCCCCGACGCCGTGACCATAGCGGTCGTTGACCATCTTGAACTGGTTGAGGTCAGCAAACAGCACCGTGGCCGGATTGCCTTCGTTGGCCTTGTCGAACACATTATCGGCTGCTGCCAGCAGGCCGTGGCGATTGAGCAGGCCGGTCAGGGCATCAAAGCGGCTGCGGTAGTCGAGCTGTTGGCGCTGACCTTCGATCCGCCCCATCAGAATGTAGGCGTAGAGCGCCAGCGAAATCCAGAACACGCCAAAAAACACATCGCCCGCGCTGATCTCAAAGCCCCCCATGCGATAGCGGAAGGCAAACGAAACAGCCATGCCCAGAAAGGCGCCACCGAGCACTTCAGCGAACAGGCGCATGCCGTAGCGCATGCCATTACCCAGCAACACCATCAGGAAGGCCAGCGCCGACGGCGGAATGGGATTGGGGTCATGAATTACGCACAGGGTCACGATCAGGAGATCGGCAGCCATCGCGCCGCGGATATTCTGCAGCGTGACGCCTTTCAGGGCCTGGCGAAAAAACCAGGAGTTGAATACGAAATACACCCCCAGCGCAATCAGCAGCTGCTCGATACTGAACAGCACCGGCGGCACGCTTTCCAGCGTCGAAAAATAAATGACCGCCAGCGCAAAGAACAGGTAACGCGTAAAAAACTGGGTGACAATTTCCGTACGGTCGGGCATCCAGAAGCCGGCGTCGCCGGGCTCCGACTCCCAGCGGCAGGGATGGCGGCGATCGCTCCAGTCAGAATTGTTCATCTTGCATCTCCCTGCGCACGCGTGAGGGCAGTTCTTGTTGGATGCGCGCGCTTAGCCAATCGATGAATCCGGGTTCAGGGGCGACATCCAGCCGCAACGCCCACCATTGGTGTCCCGCAAACGACAGGCATTTTACCGCGTCTTTTTCGGTCATCACCACCGCGCCATCGGCCGGCAGATCCTGCGACTGAAAAGCGTGGTGGTCGGGAAACGCGCGTGGCGTAAAGCGTATGCCCGCTGCCTGCAGCATGTCGAAGAAGCCTTGCGGACGGCCAATGCCGGTCGCGGCGAGCCAGTCTTGCTGCGGCAGCGCGTGCAGCGGGCAGGTTTCCCGGGGATCGCCCAGCCGGTATGCCGAGCCGGCGCTGAAATCGACGTGCCAGCTCACCACCGGCAAATCCGTTCGGAGCGGGGCCGCCCCGCGCACCACCTGAATCACCGCATCGACCTGCCCGAGACGACGGCGCGGTTCGCGCAGCGGTCCGGCCGGCAGCGGCCAGCCATTTCCGAGTCCGCTCGCCGCATCCACCACCGCCAGCTCGATATCGCGCTGCAGGCGGTAGTGTTGCAGGCCATCGTCGGACACCAGCACATCGACCTGCGGATGGTGAGCCCGCAACATGCGCGCCGCGGCCACCCGGTCACGTCCCACCACCACCGGGGCAGCCGTTTTGAAGCGGATCAGCAGCGGCTCGTCGCCCACTTCGGCTGCCGCACTATCGACTTCCACTTCGACGCAGCCGCGCGCCGCCCCCCCGTAGCCGCGGCTGATCACGCCGGGACAATAGCCCTGGCTGCGCAGCCAGTTCACCAGCCAGATGGTCAGCGGCGTTTTGCCGCTGCCGCCCGCCGTGATGTTGCCGACGACGATGACCGGCACGCCCACGGCACAGGAGGCCAGCCAGCCGCGCTGGTAAGCCAGCCGGCGCAGCCCGGACACGGTAGCAAAGACCAGAGACAGCGGGGAGAGCAGCACCGTGAACACGCCGGTGCGCGCCCAAAGATGCTGTAAGGAAAACACGAGAGGCCGCTTAAGGTGCGGTCTGGGTGGCGAACGTAATGCGGACGAGGCCCGCCTGGCGCGCCGCCTCCATGACGTTGACCACGGATTGATGCGTCGCACGCGCATCGGCGTTGATCACGATCACCGGATCGTTCTGGCTGCCGGCAGCCTGCTTCAAGGCCACGGCCAGGGCGTCGACCGAGGCATCGCCAATTGCATTGGCGTCGATCTGGTAACGGCCGTTTTCAGCCACCGCCACTTCGATCTGCTTGGGCGGATTGGGCGTTGGCGCTGCGCTGCTGCTGGGCAGATTGATCTTGAGTTCGGCAAAACGCGCGTAGGTGGTGGTCACCGCCAGAAAAATCACGATCACCAGCAGAATGTCGATGAACGGAATCAGATTGATTTCCGGATAGTCTTCCCTGCGGCCGCGACGAAAGTTCATGAGATAGAGCCTGTTTCAGTAGGAATCATGCCCCGCGCCGGTTGTCTGCGGGATGCAGTGCAAGGCACGGGGAGCGAAGTTTGGTGTTCCAAATGAGCGACCCGCAACGCGGCAATGCGCCCGCAGGCAACCGGCCCTTTGGGTTGAGACCAGGATCGGCGTCTGCGGCGTTGCGACGCTTGGCAATGGATGACCATTGCCGGCGCGCCGCGCCTTGCATCCATCCGATCCTGGTCTCAACGCGGGGCATGATTCCTGCTGAACCAGGCTCTCACTTCCGGTCGCCGTGAACGATTTCCACCAGCTTGATCGCCTGCTGCTCCATGTCGACCACCAGCGATTCCACCTTGCTGCGGAAAAAACGGTAGGCAATCATGGCCGGGATGGCGACGATCAGACCGAAAGCTGTGTTGTACAGGGCGATGGAAATGCCGTGCGCCAACTGGCCGGGATTGGTGCCGCCGCCCGTCTGCGCACCGAAAATCTCGATCATGCCGATCACCGTGCCCAGCAGGCCCAGCAAGGGCGCCATGCTGGCGATGGTGCCGAGCGAGGTCAGAAAACGGTCGAGCTCGTGGGTCACGGCACGCCCGGATTCCTCGATCGACTCCTTCATCACCTCGCGTGAATTGTTGGAGTTCTTCAGCGCCGTCGCAAAAATGCGGCCGAGCGGCGAACTCTCGGTCAACTGCTTGAGCAATTCGGCGGGTACGCCGCGTTCCTGATAGACCTTGATCGTTTCCTGCAGCAGTGTGGCGGGCGCCACTTCCTGGGTGCGCAGGCTGTAGGCGCGCTCGATGATGATGGCCACAGCGATGACGGACGCCAGAATCAGCGGAAAGATCGGCCAACCGGCCGCCTCAATGATGGCAAACACTGAATACCACTCCCAATAAAACAACAGACGAAATGTAGCGCCCGCGTACCTGTTTCGGCAAGCACCAATTGTTGAAGCCGATGCGCTGTCGAGAGAGTCGAGTTCTCCACAATTGATGTGGATAAGTCTGTGAGGAACCGCCAGGCGGGTACGCTAAACGCCCGCCCACAAAGGAAAAAGTGCTTCGGCCCAAAAAATAACCAATGAGCTTAGTTGTTAAATATCAACGGTTTACGATTATTCATTCAACGTCAATAGGGTTTGACACATTATTTTCATGAAAGATTGATGACTGTGAATGAACCCGCCGCAGCCGAACCCGCTATCCTGCGCGCCATGGATTTGATCGACGACCCATTCGACAGCGCCCCCGCCCTGCCCGTCCTCACCGTCAGCGAACTCAACCGCATGGCGCGCCGCATCCTGGAGTCGCAGCTGCCGCTGCTGTGGGTGGAAGGCGAAGTCTCCAACTTCATCCGCGCGGCATCCGGCCACTGGTATTTTTCGCTCAAGGATGCGGGCGCCCAGGTGCGCTGCGTGATGTTTCGCGGCCGCAACCAGTTTGCCGGCTTTACCCCGGCCAACGGCGACCACGTCGAATTGCGCGCCCTGCCCACGCTGTACGAGGCGCGCGGCGAATTCCAGCTGGCGGGCGAAGCGATCCGCCGTGCCGGCGCCGGGCGCTTGTACGAAACCTTCCTCAAACTCAAGGCGAAACTCGAAGCGGAAGGCCTGTTCAACCCCGAGAACAAGCGCAGCCTGCCGCGTTTTCCGCGCTGTATCGGCATCGTCACCTCGCCGCAGGCCGCCGCCCTGCACGATGTGCTGACCGCGCTGGCTCGCCGCATGCCGGGTTTGCCGGTGATCCTCTACCCCACCCCGGTACAGGGCGCGGGCGCCGGTGCGCAGATTGCCGCGGCCATCCGCAGCGCCGGACAGCGCGCCGAATGCGACGTGCTGCTGGTCTGCCGCGGCGGCGGTTCGCTGGAAGATCTGTGGGCGTTCAACGACGAGGCCGTGGTGCGCGCGATTGCCGCCAGCCCGATGCCAGTGATCTCCGGAGTCGGCCATGAAACCGATTTCACCTTGGCGGATTTAGCCGCCGACCTGCGCGCGCCCACGCCGACTGCAGCAGCCGAGCTTGCCAGCCCGGTGCGCCAGGAATTGCTGTTGCAGCTGACGCAACTGGCGCGGCAACTCCAGCACCACCTCAGCCGCAAACACCAGAACGACATGCAGCGGCTGGACTTTCTGGCCCGGCGCCTGGTTCACCCTGCCGAACTCCTGCGCCAGCAGCAGCTCGGCCTTGCGCGGCTCGGCCAGCGGCTCGGCCACAGCATGCGCAACCAGCTCGCCCATGAACAGCTGCGCACAAGCCAGCTCAGGCAGCGCCTGGTCACGCCGCGTCGCCGCATTCAACTCGAACAGAGCCATCTGAATGCACTGCTTACCCGTGCCCATCGCGCGACCCATACGCTGACGCAGCAACGTCAGTCGAATCTGGCACGCCTGGGTGGAAGTCTTGCGCATCTCAATCCGGAAGGCGTGCTGGCGCGCGGCTACAGCATCGTCCAGCGAGCAGATGGGCAAGTGGTGCACGATGCTGCGAGCCTGCAAGCAGGCGACAAGCTGCGCATCCGCTTGCACCGCGGGCAGACTATGGCCAGAGTGGATTCAGTTCAGCCCGAGGCCCCAGCCGAATCGGAAAACAAATGACGCTCGACGTGGGCAATCGCCTGCGCTTCCAGATCGTCTGCCAGACAGTCCAGTGTTACCGCGTCCGGCCATGAGCGCAGCCAGGTCAGCTGACGCTTGGCGAGTTGGCGCGTCGCCGCCAGCCCCTGCTCGCGCAATGCGTTCAGATCGATGTCCCCATTGAGATACGCCCACGCCTGCCGATAGCCTACGGCCCGCATGGCAGGCAAGTCGGCCGTCAGCCCGGGCAACTGGCGCAGGGTTTTCACTTCGTCGATCAAACCTTCACTCAGCATCGCGTCGAAGCGCGCAGCAATGCGCTGGTGCAACACCGCACGGTCGGAGGGAATCAGGGCGAGCTGCAGCACCCGGTAAGGCAGCGCCGATTGCACCCGATCGAGCAAGGCCGACATGGGCTGGCCGGTCAGCTGAATGATTTCCAGTGCCCGACCGATGCGTTGCGCGTCGTTCGGCGCCAGTCGGGCCGCGGTAGGCGGATCAAGCTGCGCCAGATCGGCATGCAGCGCCGGCCAGCCGCGACTTGCCGCCGTGGCTTCCAGTTGTTGCCGTACCCCCGCATCGGCGCGCGGCAGGTCGTCGAGCCCATGCAGCAGCGCGCGGAAATACAGCATGGTGCCGCCCACCAGCAAAGGCACCTTGCCGCGCGCCACGATGTCGCGCATCAAGCGCAGCGCATCGTCGCAAAACGCGGCCGCCGAATACGCCTCGGTGGGATCGCGAATATCGAGCAAATGATGTGGCGCCCTTGCCAGCGTGGCGACGTCGGGTTTGGCCGTGCCGATATCCATGCCGCGATAGACCAGGGCTGAATCGACGCTGATGATTTCGAGCGGAAAACGTTCCACCAGACTGACCGCCAGCGCAGTCTTGCCGGAGGCGGTAGGGCCCATCAGAAAAAGGGCGGGAGGCAGGAAGGCAGGCATGGCGGCCGATTATGCCACCCGGATGGAGGACGAAAAAAACGGCGGGATGAACCCCGCCGTTTTCACTGCTGCGCACCGGATCAATCCGCGTTGGCGTATTGCTCCTTGGCCTTGCGGGCCGCGGCGATTTCATCGGGGCCGTAAGCCTTGCCGGACCACAGCATTTCGTACGCGATTTCCTCGTTGCCGTTTTCGCACAGGTCCAGCACTTTCTGGAACAGCGGCTGGAAGGTTGCGGAACGGTGCGATTCTTCGTGGTTCGCGAAAGTCGTCCAGAACGTCACGATCAGGGCTTCCTTGCCTTTCATCTTGCTTTCCACCGTCTGCCCGATGGTTGAGCCTTCGTTGGAGACATTGCCGGAATTCAGCGCAACAAAACCGCCCACAAAACCGGTATCCGAATGGTAGGTCTTGACGTTTTCACACAGGAAAGCGACCCGCTCCTGCAAGTCATCCACGGTGAATTCGGGTTTCAGGATCACCCGGTTCACTGTGACGACGCCATCGCTCGGAAAATTCGCAATCAGTCCACTCATGGTTCACTCCTTGGGTTGGGTTGAAATGAAACTACAGGATCAGTTTCATATACCCGAGTGATTTAGTCAACTAATTTATTCAAATAACTGATGCGCGCATCAATCAAACTGATAAACCGTCGACTCCCCTGCTTGCTCCTGCCGCGTCGCGGCAGACGGTCAGATATAACGCTTCTGTTCGCTACGCTTGCCAGGCAGTTTTTTCATGATGACCACGCCCTTGGCGACGTCGATGTCCGCCACCGGAATGTTCTCGTAGACCGGATTGAGCGGCTTCAGCATCCAGCCGTCATCGTGCTTCACGATCTGGCGGAAAATGTATTCCTCGTTTACAAAGGCCACCACGTAGGAACCGTCCTTCACCAGTCCGGACGGCTCGACCACGATGATTTCGCCTTCGGCGAACTCCGGCAGCATGGAATCGCCCAGCACCATCAGCGCATAGGGTTCGGCGCTGGAACAGTTGCTGGCTTCGTTGATATCCTGAATCGGGATGGTTTTACGGTCGGTGCGTGCGTTCATGGCAATCTCGCTGGTTCAATCAGACCTAGCTTATATACAAAACGCCCCTGCGCAAAATGCGGGCAGGCACAAAAAACCGCAATGCATTCAAGGATATTGAGCGGATTTCTGCAACCATGCGGATGTCATGCCATTGTCACGCCCGCTTGCCAGTATGAGCCTGCCGCGTCCGAAGCTTGCGCAGCTCTCTGTTTCCGCCAACCCAGCCTGAATCTCACCATGCCAGAACCCGTTTCCCGTTCGCGCCGGCGCGCCCTGCAACTCTTGACCGGCATGCCGCTGCTGCCGCTGGCGGGTTTGTCGCGGCGCGCCGCAGCCGCCCCGGGCAGCCAGCCGCTGCCCTGTCATTTCGGTGCGATGGCGGCGCCGACGCTGGCCCAGCCGGCGCAGATGGCCGAAGTGTTCGTCGCCTCGACACTGACGCGCGGCAGCGGGCCCGACGCAGCGACCTACGCGCTGGGCTACGAGACTTTTTTCCTGACCGGCGACACGGTGCCGCGCACCGGAGGTGGCCGCATTCTTGCGGGCGGCTACTTCGACATCCACAACGCGCCCATCCTCGACGCATCGTCACCGGACAAGCGCCAGCATTTTTCCGACTGTCCGGATGGCATGAGCCTGCTGCAGGTGCCGGGCGCGCGCTCGCCGCGCCGTGGCTATCAGCGCCTGTTCGCCGTGGTGCAGTTCGAATACGCCAGCAAGAATTTCGGCGGCGAATCGATGTCGCGTCTGTTGCCCTCGCCCATCGCCGTGCTGACGCTCGACCAGCACCGGCAGAGCGGCAAGCTCAGCCTGGTGAGCTATGCCAATGTCGACACCCGCAGCGTGAATGGCCTGTGGATCACGTGCGGCGCCAGCCGTTCGCCCTGGAACACCCACCTGTCGAGCGAGGAATACGAGCCCGACGCGACCCGCATCGCCGACAACGCCCGTTTCAAAACCTTCAGCCAGAATCTGTTCGGCGATCCGGACAAGGCCAACCCCTATCACTACGGCCATCTCCCGGAAGTGACGGTGCACCCGGACGGCACCGGCAGCATCCAGAAGCACTACTGCCTGGGCCGCATTTCGCACGAACTGGTGGAAGTGATGCCGGATGAGCGCACGGTGCTGATGGGCGACGACGCCACAAACGGCGGCTTCTTCATGTTCATCGCCGACCGTGCGCGCGACCTGTCGGCCGGCACGCTGTACGTGGCGAAGTGGCTGCAAAAGTCTGCCGCTAGCGGTGGGACGGCCGACCTCAAATGGATCCGCCTCGGCCACGCCAGCAGCAAACAGATCGAAGTGCTGGCCAATAGCCGCCGCGCCGCCGACATCGTCGACGTCAAGACCGCCGATCCGTCCGACCCCGCCTACACCCCGATTCCGTTCAGCGGCCAAACCCAGTGGGTCCGTTTCGTACCCGGTCAGGAACTGGCCGCCGCCTTTCTCGAAACGCACCGCTACGCCGCCTTCAGGGGCGGCAGCCTCGGTTTCACCAAAATGGAAGGCACCACGTTGAACGCCCGCGACAAGATCGCCTATTCCGCGATCAGCTCGGTGCAGCAAGCCATGACCGACGGCTCCGGCGGCATCGCCATCGAGGGGCCGCTGGCCGGCATGGTTTACGCGTGGAAGCTCGACGGCGGCCAGACCGACGACAGCGGCGCCCCGATCCCCAGCGCGTGGGTCCCGGTCAGCGGCGCACCGCTGCTGCTCGGCGAAGACCTCGCCACGCCCGACGCGTTGGGCAACCTCGCCCACCCGGACAAAATCGCCAACCCGGACAACCTGAAGTTCAGCGAAGCGATGCGCACGCTCTTCATCGGCGAGGACAGCGACCGTCACGTCAACAATTTCCTGTGGGCCTACAACGTCGACAGCGGCCGCCTGGCGCGCATCCTGTCCTGCCCGTCCGGCGCCGAATCGACCGGCCTGCAGGCCGTCGACGACCTCAACGGATTCAGCTACATCGTGAGCAACTTCCAGCACCCGGGCGACTGGGCGCTGAAGGAAAAATCCACCCGGCTGCATGCCAGGGTGCACGCTACGCTGGAGCCCATCGTGGCGAACAATTACCGCGGAAAATTCAGCGCTGCGGTCGGCTACCTCACCCTCAGCGGCCGCGTTGGGCCGAACTGAAGCTCACCTCCGCCGGGCACGCGGCTACAAGTCCGCCAGCGTCCTGATATGCGCGGCCACGCTGCGCCCCAGCGCGCTGAGCGCATAGCCGCCTTCCAGCACCGAGACGATGCGCCCCCCGGCATGGCGGGTGGCCATTTCCATGACGCGTTCTGTAATCCAGATGTAGTCCGCTTCCACCAGGCCGAACTGCGCCATGTCGTCCTCGCGGTGGCCGTCGAAGCCGGCAGAGCACAGCAGCAATTGCGGACGGAACGCCTCCAGCCGCGGCAGGATGCGCGCGCTGAAGGCTTCGCGGTAGGGTCCGCCGGTGGTGCCCGCCGGTAGCGGCACATTGACGATATGCGGGTTGGCCGTGTCGGCGCCGCTGTGGGGATAAAACGGATGCTGGAAAGTGGAGCACAACATCACGCGCGGCTCATCGCTGAAAATATCTTCGGTGCCGTTGCCATGGTGGACGTCGAAATCGACGATGGCGACCCGCTCCAGCCCGTGCGCCGCCAGCGCATGCGCCGCCGCCACGGCGACGTTGTTGAAAATGCAGAAGCCCATGGCCTGATTGCGGGTGGCGTGATGGCCGGGCGGACGGCAGGCGACAAAGGCATTGCGAACTTCGCCGCGCATGACAAGGTCCACCGCCCGCACCGCGCCGCCGGCGGCGTGACGGGCCGCGTCCAGGCTGAACGGGTTCATGCTGGTGTCGGGATCCAGCGCGCGGAATCCCTCGCCCGGCGACGCCGCCTCGACAGCGTCGATATAAGCGGCGTCGTGCACCCGCAGCAGCTGGCTGCGTTCAACGGCGGGCGCATCGTGATGCGACAGGAAATCGAACAACCGGGCGGTATGCAACTGATCGTCGATCGCGCTCAGGCGCTCGGGGCTTTCCGGATGCCAGCTGCCCATTTGATGCCTGGCGCAGCTGGGATGAGTGATGTAGGCAGTCGGCACGGCGCAAAATAAATTGGGTAATCGGCTTAACTATACGCTCGGCGGGATGGCGCCGTCATACGGGATGGCCTAGCATGGGCTGTCGCCGCACGGCCCCCTGATTGCAATCACCTGTCCCCACAAAACCATGCCCCAACACTATCTGCACCCCCTGTTCAATGCCCGTTCCGTGGCGGTCTTTGGCGCCAGTGAGCGCGAAGGCTCGGTCGCCAGCATCCTGTTCAACAACCTGCGCACGGCCGGCTACAGCGGGCAGGTTTATGCGGTCAACCCCAAGCACGACTCGGTGTTCGGCGCGCGCTGTTATGCAGACGCCAGCCAACTGCCGGAAACGCCGGAACTTGCCCTGATCGCCACCCCGGCGGCAACCGTGGCGCAAATCATGGAGGAATGCGGTCAACGCGGCATCCGCCACGCCATCGTGCTGTCGGCGGGTTTCCGCGAGGTCGGCGCCGCCGGCGTGGCCATGGAAGAGGCCCTGGTGGCCGTGGCCAAAAAATACGGCATCCGCTTCATCGGCCCCAACTGCCTCGGCATCCAGCGCCCCGCCATCGGGCTTAACGCCACCTTCAGCCAGGGCGCCACCCTGGTCGGCGACCTCGCGCTGGTGTCGCAATCGGGCGCCCTGTGCACCGCCATGCTCGACTGGGCGGAAACCAACGGCATCGGCTTTTCCAGCGTGATTTCCACCGGCGCTTCGGCCGACCTGGATTTCGGTGAAATCCTCGACTACCTGGCCCATGACAGCCAGACCCGCGGCATCCTGCTGTACATCGAAGGCATCCGCGATGCGCGCCGCTTCATGAGCGCGCTGCGTGCAACCGCCCGCTTCAAGCCGGTGGTCATGGTCAAGGTTGGGCGCCATGCGGCGGGCTCGAAAGCGGTGCTGTCTCACACCGGCTCGCTGGTCGGCTCCGACGCCGTGTTCGACGCGCTGGTGCGGCGCGCCGGCGTGGTGCGGGTGAATACCATCCTGCAGCTGTTCGCCTCGGCGCGCGCACTGTCCAGCCATATCCAGCCCACCGGCAACCGGCTCGCCATCGTCACCAACGGCGGCGGTCCCGGCGTCATGGCGACCGACTGCGCGGTGGACCTGGGCGTGCGCCTGGCCGAACTGGCGCCGGCAAGCATCGACACGCTCAACGCTGCGCTGCCGGCCAACTGGTCGCAGGGCAACCCACTCGACATCATCGGCGACGCCGGCGCCGACCGTTACCGCGCGGCGATGCAGGCCTGCCTGGCGGACGAAAACGTCGATGGCGTGCTGGTGATGCTGACCCCGCAGGCCATGACCAAGCCCACCGAGGCGGCGCAGGTCGTGGTGGAGGTGGCGAAGACTTCGAGCAAGCCGGTGCTCACCTGCTGGATGGGCGAAGCGCAGGTGGCCGAGGGACGTCGTCTGTTCAAGGCGGCCAGGATTCCCTACTTCACCACGCCGGAACCGGCGGTGGAAGTGTTCTCCTACCTGTCGGCGTTTTACGAAAACCAGCGCCAGCTGATGCAAACCCCCGGGCCTCTGTCGCAGGCCGCCGCGCCCGATGTCGAAGGGGCGCGCATGATCATCGAGAGCGCACTGGCGCAAGGCCGTCACCTGCTGAACGAAGTGGAATCGAAGGCGCTGCTGTCGGCCTTCCATATCCCGATTGCCCAGACTTCGATTGCCCGCACCCCGATGGAAGCGATGCTGATGGCGCAGCAGATGGGCTTTCCGGTGGTGATGAAAATCAACTCGCCCGACATCACCCACAAATCGGACGTCAACGGCGTGCGCCTCGGCCTGTCCAGCGGCCAGGCCGTGCGCGCCGCCTTCACCGAGATGCTGGCCGACATCGCGCGGCTGCGGCCCGATGCCGTGCTCGACGGCATGGTGATCGAACCGATGTCGGTGCGCCCGCATGCGCGCGAAGTGCTGCTCGGCATGACCTCGGACCCGGTGCTGGGGCCGGTCATCGTGTTCGGCGCGGGGGGCGTCGACGTCGAGGCTTTCAAGGACCGCGCGGTCACCCTGCCGCCGCTCAACCACTACCTGGCCCGCGATCTCATCAAGCGCACCCGCGTCGCCACCTTGCTGGGGCCGTTCCGCAACCGCCCGCCGGCCGACATGGCGGCGCTCGAGAACGTACTGCTGCGGCTGTCGGAAATGGTCTGCGAGCTGCCCTGGCTGTCCGAACTGGACATCAATCCGCTGCTGGTCGACGAACATGGCGCCCTGGCGCTCGATGCACGCGTCATCATCGCGCCGCGCGTCCCCTCCGCCGACCGCTACGGCCACATGGCGATCCACCCCTATCCGGCCCACCTGGTGACGCACTGGCAGCTGCCCGGCGGCAACGATGTGCTGATCCGCCCGATCCGTCCGGAAGATGCCGAGCTGACGCAGGATTTCGTGCGCAGCCTGTCCGAGGAAACCAAGTATTTCCGCTTCATGGATGCGGTGCGCGAACTGTCGCCCAGCATGCTGGCGCGGCTGACGCAGATCGACTACACCCGCGAAATGGCCTTGCTGGCGCTGACCGAGATCGACGGCAAGGAAGTGGAGCTGGGGGTGGCGCGCTATGCCATCAATCTGGATGGCGAATCCTGCGAATTTGCCCTGGTGGTCAGCGACCACTGGCACAAGCAGGGCATCGGCCACAAGCTGATGGACGTGCTGATGGACGTGGCGCGCGGCAAGGGCATGAAAATGATGGAAGGCGAGGTGCTCTCGATCAACCACAGCATGCTGAAGCTGGTGGAAAGCCTGGGGTTCCATAGCGAACCCCACCCGGAAGACGCCGGCGTGCGCAGGGTTTCGCGCAGCCTGTAGCGACTCTAGCGCGCCGGCGGCGCAGCGGGAATCCGCTCCAGCACCGCCCCGAAAGCCTCCGGCAGCTGGCCCTGCTCGCGCAATTCACGCGCCACATTGTGGATGTGGACCGCTTCCCAGCGCGCCGGAAAACCGCCCATCACCTGCGCGATACCGATCACTTCCAGCATCTCCTCCGGCGTGACGTCGCTGCGGGTCAGCAACTCGTAGGCATGCAGGCGCACCAGCCGCCGCTTGCGCACCACCAGGCTCATCAGCAACGCGATCAGGTTGTAGAACTTCAGGTTCGTCACCTTCGCGTTGGGCAGGTGCGGCCAGTCGGCAAAGCGCTTCCAGTGCGAAGTGTAGGCGTCGAACAGCAGATAGGTGTCGTCGTCGGCCTGCGCGCGCACATACAGCGCAATCGCCTGCACCGTGCTGATGACCGCTTCCGGCGCCTTGGCGCGGATGGCGCCTTCGATGTGCGTCAGCGCGCACACCTCGCAGCCGTCGACGATGGCCGCGCTGTAAATCAGCATCTCGCTCAGGTGCCGCTCCTGCGAAAACACGCCGCGCGAAACCAGCATGCGTGCCATGTCGAGCAGCGCATCGCCCATTTCCACGCCCTTCTTGACCAGCTTGGCGCGCGCCGGATCGGCCTCCATGCCGGCTTCGGCATACTCCTGCAAGGCCATCAGCAGGGAATTCGCGCCCCCGGCGATGCGGTGGGCGTCGTCCAGATCCAGTTTTCCGTAGGGATATTCGGGGCTCATGTCAGGCTTCCTTTACACGTTAATGAGGCGGCTACAGCGGCATGGCCAGCGCATGCCGCACACGCTTGCTGAATGTGCCGGGATCCGGCGAGATGACTTCTTCGGGAATCCCGAACTTGTGGGTGAGGCGCGCGTGGCTCTCGAACCCATACGACACGATGAAGGGATGGATGCCGGCAGCCAGAGCGGCCGCGTAGTCCCGGTGCTCGTCGCCACAAGCAAAGGCGCGCGCCGGGTTGATGTCCAGTTGCTCGCGCACCGCCTTGAAATAATGCAGTTTCTCCTCGTGCAGCGGCAGGTCATGCATGAAATCCAGCTGTGCGATATCGATGTCGTGGCGCGCGAACAGACGGCTCAGGGTGGTCTTCGGTTCATGGCAGACATTGCGCGTCACCATGCCGACCCTGACCCCGGGCGTATCGATCAGGTCGCGGATCAGCTCCGCCATGCCCAGATACAGCTGCGCCTCGGTTTGATAGACCTCGGTCAGCGTATCCAGCAGTTCCTTGCGGACACGCTTGCCCATGTGCCGGGCCAGATTGCGCGGAAACTCCTTGATGCCGCCGATGTACTTGAACAGATTGCGGCGCTTCTGGAAGCGCTCCAGATCGCCAATGTCCATGCCGTGATGCGCAAACGCAATATCGATGGCCGAAAAAGCATCAATGAGCGTGCCATCGGCGTCGAAGATGATCAGATGGTCGTTGCTTTGGTACATGCGGTTTCCGGGAGTAAGCCAAGCCTGCCGCCGATGATACCTGCAAGCCTGTTACAAGAAAGCGGGGAGCGGATGAACGATGGGCGGCGAGGCGCCGACCTTCGCCGCATGCAAGGTTTTAATGATCGCGCACCCACAGCGCCGGGTGGCAAGCTGGGTACGGACAGATGTGTTTCAAACGACTTCAGCTCAATTCCACCTCGACATGGTGCTCCTGGCGATCGTCCACCAGGGGGATCAGGCCATGCGGCCGCGCTTCTCCATATCCAGCCGACCCATCCACGTCAGCTCTGTTTATCTCTGCTCCCTTTATCTCGGCTCCGTCCACCCTCACCCGGATCACCCGGCCCGTTTGCTCACCGACCCGCTTGAGGTTGATGTGGTAGACGGTCTCGCGATAGCGGTAATGGATTTTGTAGGACGCCCAATGGGCCGGGACACACGGCGCAATGCGCAGATGATCCACTTCCAGCTGCAGGCCCAGCAGGGTTTCCATCGTCAGCCGGTACATCCAGCCCGCTGCGCCGGTGTACCAGGTCCAGCCGCCGCGGCCGGTGTGCGGCGACGCGCCGTAAATATCCGCGCACATGACGTAGGGCTCGACCTTGTAGCGTGCGATGGCGTCCGCAGTGCTGCCGTGATGGACGGGATTGAGCATGGCAAAAAATTCCCACGCGCGCTCCGTGTCGCCCATCATGGCAAACGCCATCGTGGTCCAGATCGCGGCATGGGTGTATTGACCGCCGTTCTCGCGCACGCCGGGGACGTAGCCCTTGATGTAACCGGGCTCCAGCGCTGATTTGTCGAAGGGCGGGTCGAGCAACTGGATGATCTGCTTGTCGCGTCGCACTAGGTGCTGGTCCACCGCCGTCATCGCCTGGCGGGCGCGCGCCGGGTCGCCGCCGCGGGAGATGACCGCCCAGCTCTGGCTGATCGAATCGATCTGGCATTCGTCGTTGGCGGAAGAACCCAGAGGCGTGCCATCGTCGAACCAGGCGCGCCGATACCATGCGCCGTCCCAGGCATGCGCCTCGATGTTGCTGCGCAGCAGGACCGCCTGAGCCCGGCACGCGTCGGCAAAGTCCAGATCGTTGCGGTCGCGCGCCAGACCCGCAAACAACTCGAGATTTTCGTACAGGAACCACGCCAGCCACACGCTCTCGCCCTTGCCATCCTTGCCGACGAGATTCATGCCGTCGTTCCAGTCGCCGCAGCCCATCAGCGGCAATTGATGCTTGCCAAAACGCAAGCCATGCTTGATGGCACGCACGCAATGTTCATACAGGCTGGCGACTTCCGGCGAGCGTTGCGGCTGGTCGTAGTAAGCCTCCTCTTCCGGGTTCAACGCACGGCCTTCCAGAAAATGAAGCGGCTCGTCGAGTACGCCGGTGTCGCCGGTCGCCCGCACATAACGACAAGCTGCATACGGCAGCCAAAGATAGTCGTCGGAGAAATGGGTGCGTACGCCCTGTCCATTGGGCGGATGCCACCAGTGTTGTACGTCGCCCTGGCTGAACTGGCGTTCGGCACAGCGGATCAGCTGCTCGCGGGCCAGCCACGGTGTCGCATGGATCAGCGCCATGGTGTCCTGCAATTGGTCGCGGAATCCGTAGGCTCCACCGGACTGGTAATAGCCACTGCGTCCCCACAGCCTGCAGGACAGGGTCTGATAGATCAGCCAGCCGTTGGCCAGCACGTCCAGCGCGGGGTCGGGCGTTTCCACATGGAGCGCGCCCAGGGTGTGCTTCCAGTATTCCCACACCGATTCCAGCGCCTGCCGCGCACCTGCCCGTCCACCAAAGCGCTGGATGAAATGGCGCGCCTCGTCAGCGTCGCGCGCGGCGCCGAAAACGAACACGACCTCACGCGTTTGCCCGGCGGCCAGCTCGATCCGGCTCTGGATCGCGGCGCACGGATCGAGCGCCGCACCGGTTCGGCCCGACAGGCGTTTGCGACGCATCGCCGCCGGGCTGGCCAGCGAGCCGTTGCGACCGATGAATTCGGTGCGGTTTCCGCTCACCGTCCGCTCGCGCTCGTTGACCTGGGCAAACACCACCCGGTTGGCACATTCGCGGCCGTAGGCATTGTGGGCAAACAGCGCGCCGCTGTGCGGATCGGTTTCGGTGACGATGTGCATCAGATTGGCATGCCGCCACTCGCCGAGCACCAGTTCCCAATAGCCGGTCAACGACAGACTGCGTGCCTGCGTCGATGAGTTGCGCAGCTTGACCACCACGAACTTCACCGGCGCATCCATCGCGACATAGGTGAAAAGCTCCGAGGCGATCCCGGCTTCGTAATGCTCGAACACGCTGTAACCGAAACCATGCCGGCACACATAGCCGGAGCGGCCACAGGCGGGCTGCGGGGTCGGCGACCAGAATGCCCCGGTTTCTTCGTCGCGGATATAGAACGCCTCGCCGCTGCTGTCGGAGAGCGGATCGTTGTGCCACGTGGTCAGCCGGAACTCGTGCGCATTTTCCGCCCAGGTATAGGCGCTGCCGCGCTCGCTGACGACCGTTCCAATATGCGGGCTGGCGATCACGTTGACCCACGGTGCCGGCGTGTTCTGGCCCGGTTCGAGGGTGATGACGTATTCGTTGCCGTCGGGCGTGAAGCCGCCCAGGCCGTTGCTGAAAATGCGCTCGCGCGCCGCCAGCGGGTAAACCGGCTCGATACTCGCTTGCTGCAAGGGCTCCAGACGGTCTGATGCACGCTCGGCCGACACGCGACGTTCCACCTGCTCGATCAGGGTCTCGGCGGTGTCGCTGAAGACGATGCGGGCGACCGTCTGTAGCAGCACCCGCTCGTCCTCGGACAGTTCATCGGCACGCCGCACGAAGACCCCGCCCGGTTTGTCGAGCACCTGCGCATTGGGCCCCGCGTTGATGAGCCCCATGATCAGGTCCTGCAGCACCGCCCGGTAGCCCGAAAAGTCCTCGTTCACGATCACCAGGTCGGCGGTCAGGCCCTTCATGCACCAATAGGTATGCGCTTGCAGCACCTGCTTGACCAGGTCGATGCGGTTGATATCGCCAATGTGCAGTAGCACGATGGGCAAGTCGCCCGAAATGCCGAAGCGCCACAGTCCGGACTGCCCCAGCTGGTTGCGGGCAACGATGCCGGGAGTGGCGCGGCGCAGGGCGTTACCGTAAATGACGGAGCTGGCCAGGCGGCCAAAAACCTGTGCATCGGCTTCGGTGACGTTGAGGTGGCGCAGCACCTCCTGGCTTTGGAACCAGGCCATTTCGAATGCGCGCTCGACGAAGTGGCGGTCGCAGTATTTCTCCAGCAGGGCCAATGCAGCCTCGCGCGTATCCGCAACCCCGGAGATGATCTGCACGCTCGCCGATTCGTCGGGGGACAAGGTGAGGGTGCGACGGATCGCCACGATGGGATCGAGCACCGAACCCGCCGTGTTGGACAGGGCCGGCGCGCTGTCGCCGTAATCCAGCACCACCGGGTTGGCCGTCGTGCGGCCGCGCCCGATGAAGCGGGCGCGGTCAGTCTCGTAGGACGGATCGTCGGCGACTGCACCCGGCGCGGCCAGCAGGTGAAACATCCACGGCACCTGCTCCCCCGGGGTACGCGGACGCCGCGTGCAGAGGATCGCCTGCCGCTCGGGCAGGATTTCAGTTTGCACAAACAGATTGCTGAAGGCGCGATGCGCCAGATCGGCATTCAGCGGCGCCAGCACCACTTCGGCATAACTCGTCACCTCGATACGGCGGATGCGGGACGACTGATTGGTGAGCGTGACGCGGCGGATCTCGACGTCGTCTTCCGGGGAAACGGTGATCTCGGTGTGCGTTTCGATCGCTTGGTCGCGCCGCCGGTATTCGGCGCGCGCCTGCACGAAGATGGCTTCATAGTGATCGGCACGCCGCAGCGTAGGGTGATGCGCGGTCGACCAGTAGCGACCGCTGTCGCGGTCGCGCAGATAGATGAAAGTGCCCCAGCTATCGGAAGTGGCGTCTTCGCGCCAGCGGGTGATGGCCAGATCGCGCCAGCGACTGGCGCTGCCGCCGGCATGCGTCGCCATGACGTGATAGCGGCCGTTCGACAGCAGGTGTACTTCGGGGAGCGGCGTGTTCGGGTCGGTAAACACGCGCATGATCGCGCCCGCT
>JAGVGD010000051.1 GCA_020057245.1 Thiobacillus sp.
CGTATTGAGCAGGGTGGCGAGCGCGACGCTCTGGTGGATGAAGAAGGCGCAGCGTTCGCGGTTGACGACGATGCCCTTGAGGTTCTTGTCGGTGGCGGCATTCATCGCATTGGTCAGCCAGTCCATGGCGTCGAACAGTGCGCTGCCCAAGGCGGGCATCATCACGTTCAGCTCCATCTGCCCGGCCTGCACCATGTAGCTCACGGCGGCGTCCTGCCCCAGCACCTGGAAGCAGACCTGGTTGAGCATCTCGAACATCACCGGATTGACTTTGCCCGGCATGATGCTGGAGCCCGGCTGCACCGGCGGCAGCTGGATTTCACCCAGCCCGGTGCGTGGGCCGGAGGCCAAGAGGCGCAGATCGTTGGAAAAGCGCGTGAGTTCCAGCGCCAGATTGCGGATTTCGCCGGACAGCCGTGCCAGATCGTTCATCGACTGCATCTGCGCAACCAGCTGGCCGACACGGATTGGCTCGCCGGTCAGCGTGGCGAGTTCTGCTGCGACGCGCGCGGGATAATCCGGCGAGGTGTTGAGTCCGGTGCCGGCAGCCGAGCCGCCCAGCCCGGTTTCGCACAGCGCCGGGCGCACCGCTTCCAGCGCGCCCGCACAGCGGGCCAGCGTCCAGGCGTAGCCGGCGAATTCCTGTCCGAGCGTGGTCGGCACCGCATCCTGCAAATGGGTGCGGCCAGACTTCACGGTGTCCTTTTCGCGCTCGGCCAGGCGCGTGAACTCGGCGGCCATGGCATGCACGGCGGCGACCAGACGCGGCAGCTTGGCCAGTACGGTGAGACGGATCGCGGTGGGAATGGTGTCGTTGGTCGACTGCCCCATGTTGACGTCATCATTGGGGTTGACCGGCTTGTAGGCGCCTTTATCAAAGCCCAGCGCCACGTTGGCGAGGTTGGCGATGACTTCGTTGCTGTTCATGTTGTGGCTGGTGCCGGCGCCGGCCTGAAAGCGGTCGACGACAAATTGGTCGAGGTGCGCGCCGCCAATGATTTTTTCGCAGGCTGCGACGATGGCGTCGCGCTTGTCCTCGCTCAGCCAGCCCGGCTGGCAGTTGGCGCGCGCGGCGGCCAGTTTGATGCGAACATGCGCTAGTACGAAATCCTTATCCGGAAGGCGTCCGGAAATGGGAAAATTCGCGACCGCGCGCGCAGTTTGTGCGCCGTACCAGGCTTGCTCGGGAACCTGGACCTCGCCCAGCGAGTCCTTCTCGATACGAAATTCATTCATGACGGAACATCCAATGCAGAACTTACAAAGAAAGCGATTTTATCCGATGTGGCTGGCCGCACTGCTGCTGGCGCTGACCGCATCCTGGGCGCAGGCGGATTTCAAGATGACCGATACCAACGGCAAGACGCACTCGCTTTCGGGTTACAAGGGGAAATGGGTGCTGGTCAATTACTGGGCGACCTGGTGCCCGCCTTGCCTGGAGGAAATTCCCGACCTGATCGCCCTGCACGAGAACAAGAAGAACAATCTGGTGGTGCTGGGGATCGCGCTGGATTACCGCAGCGCCAAACAGGTGACGGATTTTGCCGATGGGCTCCTGGTGACTTATCCCATCGTGCTGGGCAACCCTAAAATCACCAACCAGATCGGTCCGGTACAGGGTTTGCCCACCACCTACCTGTTCAATCCGGAAGGCAAGATAGTGGCCCAGCAGGTGGGCGCCATCACGCGCGAGTCGGTGGAATCGTTCCTTGCCGGCCAGAAAAAAGTCAGCAAAAAATAATCAGCTTTGAAACGGGAGACACGATATGCGCCATATCCTGATTGCATTTTTGATGCTGTTTTCAGCGTCCACCTGGGCGGAAATGCGCGATCCCGGGACGCATTTTTTCCAGTCGAATTTCGGCGACCTCAAGGCTGAGCTGGCGACCGCAAAAGCGCAGGGCAAAAAAGGCGTCTTCCTGTTTTTCGAGATGGATGACTGCCCCTTCTGTGCCCGCATGAAATCCACCATCCTCAATCAGTCCGACGCGCAGGATGCCTATCGCGCAGCGTTTCTGGTGTACACCATCGACGTCAACGGCGATTCCGCGTTGACCGATTTCCAGGGCAAGGAAACCACCGAGAAGGACTTTGCGCTGGAAAACCGGGTGCGCGCCACACCGACACTGCTGTTCTTCAATCTCGACGGCAAGCTGGTAACGCGGTTTACCGGCCCGACCAAAGACAAGGCCGAGTTCTTGTTGCTTGCTCGCTACGTCAGCGAGGGCGCGTATGCGACCCGGACGTTCAGCCAATACAAGCAAGGCAAATAATGCGTGAAGTCTGGGTCGCGCTGTTGGCATGGACATGGCTCGCTTCCGCTTCGGCCGAGCCGCTGACACTGGAAGAAGCCCTGGCGACGGTGGCGGCGCCTCATCCCGATCGTATGATCGCGGAGAGCGATCTGGCATTGGCGCGCGCCGATCGCGACCAGGTGGCCAGTACCCAGGATTTTCGCCTGTTTCTCGATGGCGCCCTGGCAGGCGGCGAGGGCGAGTTTGGCGGCTGGCGCGCCAACAATCTGGGCCGCATCGTCGCGCGCAAGCCGCTGTTCGATTTCGGACGCAGCAGTCAGGCCGTGGCGGCGGCCGATCAGAACGTCGCAGCGAGCCAGACGGTCTTGTTCCATGTGCAGAACCTGCGCCGGATCGACATCATGGCGCGCTTTTTCGATGTGTTGCTGGCCGACATGCAGTACGCTGCCGACAACGAATTCATGGCGGTGGCATATGTGTCCTGGGAAAACGCGCAGGATCGCTTCAAGGTGGGACAGATCAGCCAGCCGGAGTTGATCAAGCTGGAAGCCGAATACCAGAACAGCCGCGAGCGCCGCGAGGCCAGCCTGAAGCAGGTTCGCAGCACCCGGCAGAAGCTGGCGCATGCCATGTATCGCCCCGGCAACCTGCCGGCCGAACTCGCCGAGCCGGACTTGCCGTCGAATGCCATGCCGGTTGCGGAATACGAATCCCTGCTGCCCTGGATCATGGAAAAGAATCCGCGCGTGCAGATCCTGAAATCGAATCTTGCAGCGGCCGATGCGCGCATCGCCGCCATGCGCGCCGAAACGAATCCGATGCTGGACGCCGAAGTGGTGGGCGCCGACTACAACCGCATCTCCAATACGCGCGACAACATCAGTGCGGGCGTGGTGTTTCTGATCCCTTTGTATCAGGGCGGACGTGTGGATGCCCTGGTTGCGCGCGAGCTGGCATACAAGGAACGCAGTGCCGCCGAGCTGGAAAAACTCAAGCTCGAACTGGCCGACAGCCTGCTCGCTACCCTGCAGGAAATCGAATGGCTGCGCAGCAGCGGCCGGGTTGCGGCCGACAAGCAGATCGAATACCGCGACTGGGCGCTGGAGCGTTCGCGCGCTGAATACGAACTCGAACTGAAAACCAACCTGGGTACCAGCATGGCGGACACACAAGTGGCGGCTTTGCGCCGCAAGCAGGTGGAATATCAATTGGCCCTGGCGCTGGCGCGACTTGAAGCCATGTCTGGCGGCAGCTTGCCGCCGCTTGAGGGAGCAGCAAAATGATGCAGCGTATGGCCGCCATGGTATTGACGGGATGCCTGGGAGCAGGGGGCAGCCCGTTGTGGGCGGCTGATCCGGTGGAACTCAGCACCCGGGTCTCCGGCGTGGTCGAGACCGTGTGGGTCAAGCCCGGTCAGCAGGTGAAGAAGGGGACCGCGTTGTTGCGACTGGAGCGGACGATTCTGCAGGCGCAGCTGACCGAGGCCACGGCTGAACTGGCGCGGGCGCGGGCGGATGCCGGCGAAGCCCGGCGCGAACGGGAGCGGGCGCAGGAATTGTTCAATCGCACGGTGTCATCGACCAGCGAGCTCGATGCAGCCAAGCTGGTGGATGCGCGGGCGCAAGCGACGCTTTCCATGGCCAAGGCGCGTAGCGTGATTGCGCAAAAGAACCTGCAGGATGCCGTGCTCAAAGCGCCCTTCGACGGGGTGGTGAAGGCGGTGCCGGGCGGCCCGGGGACGGTGGTGACAGCGGAATGCCAGCCCAAGCCCCTGATCGTGTTTTCGCCGCAGTGACGGCGTAGCGGCAATTGGCCGGGCGCGCATGCGCCAACCAGGCGGCTAGGGCCTGTTAACACTATTTTCGTGCCTGCGTTGCCGCGAGAAAGCGATGGATGCAAGGCGCGCCGCTTGGCAAGGGCCATCCCTTGCCAAGCGGCGCAAAGCCGCAGACGCGCTTTCTCGCGGCAACCCGGAGGGGCGGGCTGCTTCGGGCGCATCCCTTTGTCGCAGTCCGCTTGCTGTGCCCGCACAGCGGCGCGGC
>JAGVGD010000034.1 GCA_020057245.1 Thiobacillus sp.
CTCGCCGGCGGCAGCCTGCTGGTGCTGGCCGACGCGCTGGCACGCACGCTGATCGCCCCACGCGAGTTGCCGGTGGGCGTACTGACAGCGCTGCTGGGGGTGCCGCTGATGCTGTGGCTATTGCGCAAGCCTTGAAGGAAAGCACAACCTCGCGATCCCGAGGTGCCGGTAGGCGCCCATAAAAAAACCCTCCGCTCACCGACAGGTGAGCGGAGGGTTAATCAGAGTCCGTAAGCTTAGCTGAGCGTGCGCTTGCGACGGCTCACGGTGTATCCCACCAAACCCAAGCCCGCCAGCATCATGGCGTAGGTATCGGTTTCGGGAACGGCTGAAGCCTGGTTGTTCATATTGATGCTCAGAGAGTACGTTCCTGCGAGCAAAGTATTGGTTGTTGCCTGGAAGAGTCCCGTCCCGGGGTTGTAGGTTACCCCGGGCGTCACTCCGAGATTCAGGTTATAGCCATCCTGCGACTCAGTCCCGTTCACAATGCCGGAGAACACATCGCCGTTCGGCGCCCAACTGAAAACCTGGCTGCCGCTAACATCCAGAATCGTGATCGTCACCGAACTGAACGCAGTTGCCATGCTGCCGCCCGCTGCAATATCTAGGTACGGCATGGCATTAAACGAAAATGAGGCGCTGCCTCCACCGGACCCCAAGGTAAAGAAAGCGTTCATGGTATTGCTGCCAGCTGCATAGCCTACTGCAGTTCCGGCGGAGACTTCGCCGATGCTGGATGCAGAACCCGTTCCGCTCATGATATTGGCGTTCCCGATCTGCGCGTCACCGTAAGCGTAATCACCTGACGCGCCATGCGACACGAATGAATTGTTATAACTCGCACAGGCTAAGCCGATACAGGCGGGGGCTGCATCAGTCGAATCGAAATTCGCCGCGCTCAGAGCGCCTTGTGCCGCAACGTTTGTAGCAAAAGTGAAGCCGCCAAAACTGCCACTTAGATTGACAAAATTAACATCAAAGTTGTTGATCGTAGTGGTAGAAACGGCATATCCGGCGTGTGCGCTGCTACTGGCACCCAATATCGCCACTGTCAGTGCCAGCAGATGGCCGGGCACGCCTCCAATGCGCTTGTTGTCAAACATAACTCGCTCCTCTTGTATCGATTCTTTAACCAAAACCATATTTCCCGCGCATGAGCCGACAGCAAAAAAGTCCATCAGCTGGATGCTCTTTCGGTTCACGCGCTACTGTTAAATCGGTTATGGCTTCGATCAGGGAGACTGCCTGAAAAAGCGTGCTGGCTCTTGATGGCCTTGAGTGATGGAGACGGATTGTTGTTTTGTCGTCTCAGGAATCCTCGGCGAGAAACAAGCAAAATTAGTGCCGAGCCCCGAACAGCTTACCAAACCAAGATAAAACTCAATATCTATCAATACGATAAGCATAATTAATATTTCCTGATGATTGTAAAAATTACATTAATGAATGAATTGTGTAAAGAATTCCGACAAAACCAGCCTCACTGCCCGACCCGGATCACGGTCCCCTCGCGCCGAAAGTCCGCTGCGCCTTGCTGAACACCGGTTTCAGGTAAAACCGACACCGCCTGAACCGAGCCGATAGAGACCGTACAGCCTTGCGTTCCGTTGACTCCCAGCCCCGTATGGCCGAGCCTTCGCAACGCATCCTGGCTGGCGATGCTAAAGCCGGGCCGCATGAAATCCTGCCCGCCTTCGCAGCTCACCCTGCCCGCCGCATGGGTAACCGACAGGCGCGGCGCGGCGATGGCCTGCTGCATCGTCATGCCATGGTCGATCAGGTTGACGGTGACGTTGAGCACGCTGTTGATGATGGTGGCGCCGCCGGGCGAACCATAGGCCGCGACGAAGCGGCCGTCCTTGAACAGCAACGTGGGCGCCATGCTCGAGCGCGGCCGTTTGCCGGGGGCGACGTCGTTGGCGCTGCCCGCTGCGCTATCCGTGCCGGGCAGGAAGTTGAAATCGGTCAGTTCGTTGTTGAGCAGGAAACCATGACCCGGCACGGTGATGCCCGAGCCCCAGGTGGCTTCGATGGTGCTGGTGTAGCTGACCACGTTGCCCCAGCGATCGATGATCGAAAAGTGCGTGGTATGGGGACTTTCGGCTGGCAGCCGACGTGGCTGCGCCGGTATCGCCGTCTTGTCCCAGGGCGTGGGATCGCCTGCCTGCGGCGTGTCCATGCGCCGACCGGGCTGGATCAGGGCGACACGGGTGGCGAGGTAATCGCGGTGCAGCAAGCCCTGGCGCGGCACCGGCACTGCGTCGTCGTCGCCCATCCAGACGGCGCGGTCGGCAAACGCCAGGCGCATCGCCTCGATCATGAGATGCAGGGTTTTGGGGCTGCCGAAACCATAGCCCTGCGCGCTGTCGCCCAGGGGATAAGGCTCCAGCATGCCCAATATCTGCATGACGGTAAGACCGCCGGATGAAGGCGGCGGCATGCCGGCGAGCGTCCAGCCACGATAGCGGCCGATCAGGGGCGCGCGCAGCGCCGGCTGGTAATTGGCCA
>JAGVGD010000072.1 GCA_020057245.1 Thiobacillus sp.
CCATGTCCGCCCCGACGCCGCGCGCACCCGCAAACTGCTGATGCACAAGGACGAGATCCGCAAGCTCATCGGCAAGGTGGAACAGCGCGGCTATACCCTTGTCCCCCTCAACCTGCATTACAAGGGCGGCCGGGTCAAGGTCGATCTTGCGCTGGGCAGGGGCAAGAAAGAGCATGACAAGCGCGACACCGAGGCCAAGCGCGACTGGCAGCGCGAAAAGGCGCGCATCATGAAGACGCGGTAGCGCTTCGACAGGGCGCTGAGGCGAAGGCCGAAGACACTGTCCCGGCGCATCGCCAGCAGCAACCGGAATTGCACTGTTGCCGTGCGGGGAAGACAGGCGATCGCCCCACACGTGTGCATGATTCCGGCGCGCCCGCTGCTCCTGCCACGACCGAGGCCCCGGACGCGATGAAACACCGAAGTGCCATCAAGACAGACTTGTTTGCCGCCGACCGGCGCAAAGAGAAAATTGACCAACCGGGAGATCCGTTGGCGGAGATGGAAGAACACATCGACTTTGTGACGCTGGCTGCGGAAGTGGATCGCGCCGCGCCCGATGAGCCCGCAAGGCGGTCGGCCGCCGTTCCGGACCGAGACCATGATCCGGATTCTGGTTTTGAAGCGTCTGTACAACCTGTCTGACGAACAGATGGAATGCCAACTGCTGGATCGAATGAGTGACCAGCGCTTCTGCGGCCTGGCCGACTCGGCCAGCATTCCCGATCGCACCACGATCCGGACCTTCGAGGACCGCATCGGCGAGGCTGGGGCGAAAGCCCTGTTCGACTGGGTGGAACGGCAGTTGCTCAAGCAGGGCTATATCGCACGGGGCGGCCAGATCATCGACACCACCCTGGTTCCGGCCCCGAAGCAGCACGTCACCAAGGAAGACAAAGAACAGATCAAGCAGGACGCGATGCCGGCCGACTGGTCGCCAGCCAAGCGGCGGCAGAAAGATCTGGACGCCACCTGGACCAGGAAGCACGGCAAGAACCACCACGGTTACAAGCTCTCGATCAATGTGGACAAGCGCTACAAGATGATCCGCAAGATCGAGACCGACAAGGCTTACCCGAGCGCCGAACGAGAGGCGAAGTTGAAAGCGGCGGGCTACCGCAACCACATGCAGCGCAAGGGGCAACGCGACCACCCGCTTACCGACCGCCAGGAGCGGCGCAATCGCCGCATCGCCAGGACGCGGGCGCGTGTGGAACGTGTATTCGGCGCCATTGCCCAGATGGGCGGCAAATTGGTTTGCAGCGTCAGCCAAGCCCGCGCCAACTTTGCCATGGCGATGATGGCCATCTGTTACAACTTCAAGCGCTTGGTTTACCTGAAGCGCGGGAATCGAGGCCTTCTGATGCCAGAAATGGGCCTGATTCCCGAAGAATCGAGCGATAAGTGGAAAATTCGCGGCGAGACTGCTCAATAAAGCAGCAATTCGTCGGGGAAATCGAACCGGATTCGCTCATGATCGTCATTTCATCGCCGGATTTGCTGAGGGCATCGGGTTATTCGAGGTGCCCAGGGGACAAGGGATGGACCGCTTCAACCGCATCTATGCACTGCACCGCATCCTCAGCGGGCACCGTTTCCCCGTGTCGGGCCGCAAACTGCAAGAGGAACTGGGCTGCTCCCGCCCCACCCTCGCCCGAATCATCGAGGAAATGCGCGACTTCCTGGGCGCCCCCATCGTCTATGACCGCGCGCGTCATGGCTACCACTACGACATTGCCGAAGGCCAGGTCCAAGAAATTCCCGGTCTGTGGTTCAGCCCCGAGGAACTGCACACCCTGCTGGCCATCCAGCAGCTCCTTTCCGCCATCCAACCCGGCCTGCTGGAAAACGAGCTGGGCCTGTTCCGCCAACGTATCCAGGCCATCCTGCAACACGAGCGCCTGAACTGCGCCGACATCGAACAGCGCGTGGTGCTGCGGCCGTCCTCCACGCGCCGCCCCCCGCCGGACAATTTCCGCACCCTGGCCGGCGCCCTCCTGGCCCGCCGCCGCGTCGCCGTGGATTACCACGGGCGCGACAACGACAACCGGGCGGAGCGGGAGCTGTCGCCCCAGCGTCTCATCCACTACCGGGACAACTGGTATCTCGACGCCTGGTGCCACCGCTCCGACGAACCGCGCCGCTTCGCCCTCGACCGGCTGCTGGACTCCCGGCCCCTGCCGACATCCGCGCATCCCATGACGCTGGACGAACTGGACGCATGGACCGGCGACGGCTACGGCATCTTCGCCGGCCCCATCCGGCACTGGGCGGAACTCCGGTTCACCCCCGAGCGGGCGCGCTGGGTGGCGGACGAAGCCTGGCACGACCGGCAGGAATCCTCCTGGGACCCGGACGGCCACTACCGCCTGCGCGTGCCCTACGCCGACCCCACCGAACTGGTCCTCGACATACTGCGCTACGGCCCGGACGTGGAAGTCATGGGGCCGCCGGAACTGCGCGCGGAAGTGGCGCGGCGGCTGGAGGTGGCGCTGGCCCGTTACCGCTCAGGAGGTGACGCGCCATGAACTGAACGATCAGGCCATTCGTCAGGCGCAC
>JAGVGD010000075.1 GCA_020057245.1 Thiobacillus sp.
TGGCCGGGGGGACGGCGCGGTTCACCGACCAGACGTTTGCGCAGCCGCTGACCGCCCAAGTCGATCGCTTCGATCTGAGTGCCGCTGTGGCAGGCGAAATCGGCGCCACGCCTGCGCTCACGGTCGGCCCGGTCAAGGCGACGCTGGGCCCGGTCGAACTGCGTTCGGGCGATGCGGCGGTGGCGATGCTGGCGCGCGCCGAACTCGACAATGCGCGGCTGGCGCTGGCCGACAGGCGTCTCGATATCGATGCGCTGACGCTGTCGGGGCTGACGGCCCAGGTGACGCGGGAAAAGGACGCGACGCTCAACTGGGAGCGCATTCTGCAGAAAGCCCCGGGTGCGGCTGCGCCTGCGTCACCGGACGCGCAAGCCCAGTCGATGCAGCTTGCGCTGGCGCGTTTTGCGCTCGACGACGTCGATGTCGGGTTCACCGACCTCACCACGATCCGCCCGGTCAAGCTCGATCTCGCCGATGGTTTCGTCAAACTGGACGGCCTGAATCTGGACCTGAAGCGCCCGCTGCCGATCGAAGCCGGGTTTGCCGTCAAACAGGGCGGGCGCTTCGAGGCGCGCGGCACCCTGGCGCCGGCGCCGCTGGCCGGCGAACTGAAGCTCAAGCTGACAGCGTTGTCGCTGAAACCCTTTGCGCCTTATATCAACACCATCGTGCGGCTGAACCTCAATCGCGGCGCGGCGAGCACCGCTGGCCAGCTGAAACTGGCGGCTGCCGCGGGCAAACCGCTGTCGCTTGCTTTCAAGGGCGGCTTCAGCATCGATGGGCTCGACATCACCGAAGAAGAAAGCGGCGCGTCTTTCCTCGGCTGGAAGCGTCTGGCGAGCGACGATCTGCAGGTGGGGCTGCATCCCAACCGGGTGCGCATGGCCCTGCTGCGCGCGACCGAGCCGTTCGCCAAAATCCTGATCCACGAAGACGGCCGGCGCAATATCCAGACGCTGATGCGCAATCAGCCCCCGCGGCCGGCGCCGTCAGCAGCGGCTGAAGCCGAAGAGGCGACCGCAGACGCCACCGACGCTGCAGAGCCGACGCAGAGCGTGCCGGTGGCACCGCGTCCGCCCGCCGCGCCCCCGGCTTTCCCGGTGGAGATCGCGCATCTCCGCATCGACAACGGCAAGCTGGATTTCGCCGATCTTTCGCTGACTCCCAAATTTGGCACCCTGATGCACACCCTGTCCGGCGTGATCAACGGCGTGTCCAACGACCCCGCCACCGTGGCGCAGCTGGAGCTCGACGGCAAGGTCGACGAGTTCGGTTCGGTGCGCATCCGCGGCTCGCTGCAACCGTTCCAGGCGACCAAGTTCACCGATGTCACGCTCGCCTTCCACAATTTGCAAATGGCCAATCTGACGCCGTATTCGGGCAAGTTCGCCGGCCGCCGCATCGAGTCCGGCACGCTCTCGGTCGACCTCGAATACAAGGTCAAGCAGCGCAAGCTGGCGGGTGAAAACAAGTTCGTCATCAACCGGCTGAAACTGGGTGAGCGGGTCGAGGGGCCCAACGTCAAGAACCTGCCGCTCGATCTGGCCATCGCCCTGCTGGAAGACAGCAACGGCATCATCGACCTCGACCTGCCGGTGTCCGGCAGCCTCGACGATCCTCAGTTCAGCTACGGCAAGATCATCTGGAAGGCGATCGTCAATGTACTGACCAAGCTGGTGACGGCGCCTTTCCGGGCCTTGGGCAAACTGCTGGGGGTGAATGCCGACAAGCTCGATGGCGTCGGCTTCGAACCCGGCAGCGGCGTGCTGTTGCCGCCGGAACAGGAAAAGCTCAAGACGCTGAGCGAGGCCATGGCCAAACGACCGGCGCTGACACTCAGTCTCGAGCCCGGCTTCGACCCGCAGGCCGACCGGCGCGCATTGCAGGAGCAGGCGCTGCGCCGTGAAGTGGCGGCCGCCATGGGGATCAAGCTGGCGCCGGACGAGGCGCCCGGCCCGGTGGACGTCAACAGCTACAAGGTGCAGACCTGGCTCGAAGACCGCTACGCCGAACGCGTCGGCAAGGCGCAATACCAGACGCTGCGCGCCCGCGACAAGGCCAAGGACGGCGGCAACGCGATTACCGACAGCGCGACCGTCGAGCGGCTCGGCCGTATGTTCAAGTCCCGCGATAGCGGCCCGGCGTCGCCTTTTCATCTCGAACTGCTGGAGCAACTCACGCAGCAAGTCGTCGTCGACGATGCCGCGCTGATCCGGCTGGCACAGACGCGTGGCCAGATCCTGCGCGACGGCCTGGTCCATTTCGGTCTGGCAGCAGGGCGCGTCAGCGTGGCCGCGCCCATCGAACAGCCGGCCAAGGACAAGATGATCGGCAGCAAGCTGATGCTGGGCGCAGGCGGATCGGCCAGCCCGGCGACTGCAGCCGCGCCGGCGGCGCAGCCGTGACCGTTCAAGCGGACGCAGGGCCGGCCGTTAAGGACTGCTCCTCCACTGAACGCGTGCCCACATGACCTTTCGCCGATTCCGTATTCTTATCCTGCTCGGTGTGCTGGCCGGCGCGTTCAGCCTGAACTGGCTGGAGCAGACCCTGGTGCGTGGCTGGCAGGCGCCGCTGGATGTGGCGATCACGCCGATCAATGGCGATGGCTCGGAACAGGCGGCGGAAACGATCCGGGCGCTGCAGGCGAGCGATTTCGACGACATCAATGCATTTCTGCAGCGCGAGACCGCGCGCTATGGCGTGAGCCAGAATGCGGCCATGCTGATCACGCTGAAGCCGGAGCTGGCAGACAAGCCGCCGGCGCCGCCGCACGACCGCAATGTGCTGAAAACGATCTGGTGGAGCCTGCAGCTGCGCTGGTGGGTATATCAGCATTCAGGGCAGGCGATGCCGCAGCTCGGCCGGATCAATCTTTTCGTGCTGTATCACGCGCCGCAGGACGGCGTTGCGCTGGAACATTCGCTGGGCCTGCAAAAAGGCCTGATCGGCGTGGTGCACGCCTTCGCCGATTCTAAGCAGGCGCAACAGAACAACATCGTCATTGCGCACGAATTGATGCACGCGCTGGGCGCGTCCGACAAATATGGCCCCGGCGGGCGGCCGCTTTATCCGCAGGGCTACGCCGAGCCGGACTGGCCGGAGGGCATGCCGCGCACGGCGGCTGAAATCATGGCGGGGCGCTACGTGAACGCGGCAGGCCATATCGTGATGCCGCCCAGCCTGGCGCAGTGCACGATCGGCGCGCAGACCGCGCACGAGATCAACATCGACGCCGGCTTTCGCCAGCAATACGCTACGCCGGATTGAGCGGCGGCATCAGCCTGAAATAGGTCGCAGGGCGGATTTGGGGCGAAACACGGCGATGCTGCCGGGAAGTGCTTCGAGGTAAGGGCCGCCAATGAGATCAATGCAGTAGGGCACGGCGGCGAAAATGCCGTCGAGGGTTTCCTTGATCGCCTTGGGTTGCCCCGGCAGGTTGAGGATCAGGCTGGCCCCGCGCGTCACCCCGACCTGGCGCGACAGGATCGCGGTCGGCACGTAGCGCAGCGACACCGCGCGCATCGCCTCGCCGAATCCCGGCAGCACCTTGTGCGCAACCGCCAGCGTGGCTTCCGGCGTCACGTCGCGGGCGGCGGGACCGGTGCCGCCGGTGGTGAGGATGAGCGCGCAGTGTTCGCTGTCGGCCAGTTCGATCAGCGTGGTCTCGATCAGGGCCTGTTCGTCCGGGATCAGGCGGGAGACGAACTGCACGGGATTGCACAGTACCCCGGCAAACCAGGTTTCGAGCGCGGGCAAGCCCTGGTCTTCGTACATGCCGCTGCTGGCGCGGTCGCTGATGGAAACGAGGCCGATGCGGAGGGGGTCGTGGGGCATATGGTCTGAATGTCAGCTTGCGGAAAACGCCGAATTTATCAGAATGACCTCCAATACCCGAGGGACCGATCATGAAACAGCGTCTGTTAGGGCTTGCCCTGTTCTTTGCTGCCGCAACGGCATGGGCGGACCCGCCTGCGGGCTATGCCTTTGTCGACTACAGCACCGGTCTCAAGGCTGCGCGCGAGAGCGGCAAGCCCATCTTTCTGTACTTCGGCCGCTACGGTTGCGGCTGGTGCGCCCACACCAACAAGACCACCTTCTCCGATCCCGCGCTGAAAAAGCTGTACAGCGAGCATTACGTGCTGGTGTATGTCGACTCGGAATCGGGGCGGCGCGTCACCCTGCCGAGCGGCGAACGCATTACCGAGGCCGAGCTGGGCGTGCGGATGAACGCCTTTGCCACGCCGCTGTTCGCTTACCTCACGCCGGCGGGCGAGCAGATTGTGCAGATCCCCGGATTCAAGACCGTGCAGGATTTTCGTGACTACGACCGTTACGTGCGCGGCGGACATTACAAGCAGCAGACGTTGCTTGAGTTCCTCGGGGGAAAACCGTGAGGGCGGCGCTGGGCTTGCTTGCCTTGCTGGCCATGCCGGTGCATGCGGGCTGGGACTGGGAAGCGGCGCTCGATGTGAACTCGGCCCATGGCCCGGCGATTTTTCCGCATCTGGAATCGGCCAACCGCCATGGTGTCGCCGCTGTGGGCGACGCGGTGGCGGTGGTGTGGGAGGACAACCGCAGTGGCGCGCCGCGCTGTTATGCAGCGATCAAGCCGGCCACGGCGGCGGTGTTCCAGCCGGAGCGCGCGCTCAGCGACGGCGAATGCTACGAGCCGGTGGTCGCGCCGCTGGGCCAGGGGCGCTTTCTGGCCGCCTGGGAAGAGGCGGGCAGGGTGCATGCGCGCGTGCTGCCGGACGGCCCGCCGCTGCGCCTGAGCGCGGAAGACGCCGCGCAGGTGACGCTGGCAACGGGCAAGGGAAAA
>JAGVGD010000169.1 GCA_020057245.1 Thiobacillus sp.
GCTCGGTGTGGCTGTGCTCGCGCAACGATGCGCTCGGCAATCTGGCGGTGATGGGCGCAGCGGCCGGGGTGTGGGCGACTTCGCACGGCTGGCCGGACATCGCGGTGGCGCTGGTGCTGGCCGGACTGGCGCTGAGTTCGGGCGCGTCGGTGATCCGTCACGCGCGCGAAGAACTGCGGGGCCATTAAACGTGATGTTGCGCCAGCGCCCACGCGACATGCTCGCGTACCAGCGCCGAGGGATGCGCCAGGCGTGCGCCGAGCGCGGCCGCAATCGCAGGGGTGGGCGGCGCGTTGCCGAGCGCAACGGCGATATTGCGCAACCAGCGTTCATGGCCAATGCGGCGGATCGGCGAACCTGCCAGGCGCTCGTTGAAATCCGCTTCGCTCCAGGCGAACAGGTCGATCAGCCGAGCGCTGTCGAGTCCGTTGCGCACCTCGAAGTCCGCCAATGCGGCCGTCTGCGCAAAGCGGTTCCACGGGCACACCAGCTGGCAGTCGTCGCAGCCATAGATGCGATTACCCATGAGCGGCCGCAGTTCGAGCGGGATGCTGCCCTTGAGTTCGATGGTCAGATAGGAAATGCAGCGCCGCGCGTCGAGCGAGTAGGGAGCGATGATGGCCTGGGTTGGGCAGACATCGATGCAGGCCTGACAGGTGCCGCAGTGGTTGGCTTCTGGCGGATCCACCGGCAAGGGCAGGTCGGTGTAGATCTCGCCGAGAAAGAACCACGAGCCATGCTGCCGGTTCAACAGCAGCGTGTGCTTGCCGCGCCAGCCGAGGCCGGATTTTTCGGCGAGCGCGACTTCCAGCACCGGCGCGCTGTCGGTGAACACCCGGAAATGATGCGCCCCCACCTCGGCGCTGATTCTTTCCGCCAGCTTTTGCAGGCGGTTGCGCAGCACTTTGTGATAATCGCGCCCCAGCGCATAGCGCGCCAGGTAGGCGGTGTCGGCGTCGGCCATCACGGCGTGCGGATCGGCCGCGCGCGGCGGAAAATAATCCAGTCGCGCGCTGATGATGCGCAGCGTGCCCGGCACCAGATCGGCCGGCCGGCTGCGCTTCACGCCATGCACCGCCATATAATCCATCTCGCCATGAAAACCCTGATCCAGCCATGCCAGCAAGCCGGTTTCGGCGGCGCTCAAATCGCAGTCGGCGATGCCCACCCCGGCAAAGCCGAGTTCGCGTCCCCACTGTTTGATGTGCTGCGCCAGTTGAATCAAACCTGGCTGCGCTAAATCCGTCCCATGCATAAAACCGATCATACCGTGCGCTGTCATCTGGCCGACGAGGCCGCGACGCTGGCATGCGGCGCGCGGCTGGCGCGGGAACTCGGGCCTGGAATGACGTTCTACCTTGAGGGCGATCTGGGCGCAGGCAAGACGACGCTGGTGCGGGGCCTGCTGCGTGCGCTGGGGTACAGCGGGCGGGTCAAGAGTCCGACCTACACTCTGGCCGAAACCTACAGCCTGCCCGCGTTTGAGCTGTATCATTTCGACCTGTACCGGCTGCACGATCCGCGTGAATGGCTGGACGCCGGTTTTCGCGATGTCAGCGGCCAGGCGGTGAACCTGATCGAATGGCCGGATAAGGCCGCAGGCTGGCTGCCGTTGCCCGACGTGATCGTCCGCCTGACCATTGCGGACGAAGCGCGCGAGATCGAATGCGAGGCCAAAACCCCGCGTGGCGCCGAATTTCTGGAGACATGTTGTATACCTTGTTGAGAACGCTTCTGTTGTGCAGTGTGCTGGCGTCGGGTTGGGCGCAGGCGCTGCAACTGTCGGCCACTCGCCTGTGGCCGTCGCCCGATTACACGCGGATCACGCTGGAAGCGGCGCAGCCGGTGGCGCACAAAGCCTTCAGCCTGGCCAATCCGAACCGTCTGGTGATCGACCTCGAAGGCGTCGAGCCCGGACCGGCGGTGGATGCGTTGGGCAGCCTGCTGGCTGCTGACGATCCCTACATCGCCGCGATCCGCGCCGGGGTCAACCGGCCCGGCGTGATGCGCGTGGTGATCGATCTCAAAACGCCGGTGAAGCCGTCGATCTTCCAGCTGCAGCCGCTGGGCCAATATGGCCACCGGCTGGTGGTCGACCTCTATCCAGCCCAGCCCAATCCAGTTCAAGCCAACGCGGTCCAGCCTAATCCGGTCCAAGCCAGCCCGGTTCAAGCAGTGCCCCCAGTGCAAACCAGCCCGCCACCGGCGGGCACACAGCAAACCAGCCCCGCGCAGGCGGTTGCGCCGCCGCTTGCCAGCCCACCGGTCGCGGCACAGCCCGAGCCGATCAAACCGCCCAAGGCAAGCGAGCCGCGCTATGCCCGCCTGATCACGGTGGCGATCGATCCCGGCCACGGCGGTGAAGACCCCGGCGCGATTGGCGCAGCCGGATCGCGCGAGAAGGTGATCACGCTGGCGCTGGCAAAAAAACTCAAGCAGAAACTCGACGCCCAGGACAACATGCGCGGCGTGTTGATCCGCGACGGCGATTATTTCGTGCCGCTCGGCCAGCGGGTGGTCAAGGCGCGCGCGCTGAAGGCCGACCTGTTCCTGTCGATCCATGCCGATGCCTTCATCAAGCCGCATGCGCGCGGCTCGTCGGTGTTTGCGCTGTCGGAAAATGGCGCCACCTCGGCGGCGGCCCGCTGGCTGGCCAAGAAGGAAAACGAGGCCGACCTCATCGGCGGCATCAACATCGACGTCAAGGACCCCTCGCTCAAGCGCACCCTGATCGATCTGACCCAGACCACCACCATCAACGACAGCATGAAGCTCGGGCACGCTGTGCTGAAGGAAATCGGCGGCATCAACACGCTGCACAAGTCGCACGTCGAGCAGGCCGGATTCGCGGTGCTGAAAGCGCCCGACATCCCCTCGATCCTGGTCGAGACCGCGTTCATTTCCAATCCGGAAGAAGAGCGCCGCCTCAACGATCCCGACTATCAGGACAAGCTGGTGGACGCCATCGTCGACGGCATCAAGACCTACTTCGCCACGCATCCGCTGGCCGCACCCTCGCGCCTGACGCGCAATCCCTGATGGTCGGGTACGCATGATCGCCAGCCTGCTCGGCGCTGCCGCGCCCGGCTTCGACCGCCCGCTGGACGTGCTGGAAGCCTGCCACGCCCGCATCGCCAAACAGTGCGACACCCTCGAGAAGCTGCTGGCGCATCTGCCCGCACACGGTGCCGACGCCCAGGCGCAACAGGCCGCGCGCGCCGTGCGGACGTATTTCGACATCGCAGCGGTGCACCATCACGACGATGAGGAACGCAATCTGTTCCCCATGCTGGAACAGGCGAATGTGCCCGGCACCTGCGATCTGGTCGAAACCCTGACCCTGGAACATGACGAACAGGCCTTGCTGTGGCGGCGCCTGCGCGCGCAGTTGCAGTCGGTTGAAGCCGGCACCGCAGGCACGCTGGATGGCGCACTGGCGGCGCGCTTCATCGCCATGAACCGCACCCACCTCGAATTCGAAAACACCCATGTGCTGCCGTTGGCGCGCCAGGTGCTGGACGCCGCCGCCATCGAGCATCTGGGCCGCGCCATGGCGGCGCGGCGCGGCGTGCCGTTCGACACTGCGCTGTTCGATCCGGCGCCGGTAAAAACAGCGCCGTGAGCATCCGCGTTCTGCCCGATGTGCTGATTTCGCAGATCGCCGCCGGCGAGGTGGTTGAGCGCCCGGCGGCTGCGTTGAAGGAAATCCTGGAAAACAGCCTCGATGCCGGCGCGACCGAGATCCAGATCGAACTGGAGCAGGGCGGCGTCAAACGGATCCGTGTCAGCGACAACGGCTGCGGCATTCCGCGCGACGAGCTCGCGCTTGCGCTGACCCGCCACGCCACCAGCAAGATCGCCAGTCTGGCTGATCTGGAACAGGTCGCCAGCCTGGGGTTTCGCGGCGAAGCGCTGGCTTCGATTGCGGCGATTGCGCGGGTGCAGCTCACCAGCCGCAGCGCCAGCCCGGATCACACCCGTCCGAACCACACCGACGCCGAGCATGCGTGGGCGCTGCAGGTCGATGGCGGCCAGCTGGGGGAACCGACGCCTGCCGCGCGCGGCGCTGGCACCACGCTCGATATCCAGGACCTGTTTTTCAACACCCCGGCGCGGCGCAAGTTTCTTAAAACCGAAGCCACCGAATACGCGCACTGCGCCGAAGCGGTGCGGCGGCAGGCGCTGTCGCACCCCGACACGACTTTTGTCCTGAGCCACAACGGCCGGGTGCAGCTGCGCTTTCACGCGGCGACTGCCGCCGCGCGGGTGCGGCAGGTGCTGGGCGAGGCGTTCGAATCCAATACGGTGGCGGTCGACGCTGCGGCGGGCGGCTTGCGCGTGTTCGGCTGGGTGATCCGCCCGGGCGCGGCGACGGCCAGCCGCGACAGCCAGCACGTGTTCGTCAATGGCCGCTACGTGCGCGACAAGCTGATTGTCCATGCGCTGAAGGAAGCCTACCGCGACGTGCTGCATCACCAGCTGAACCCGGCGTATTGCCTGTTCATCAGCCTGCCGCCGGACGGCGTGGACGTGAACGTGCATCCGGCCAAAACCGAAATCCGTTTTCGCGACAGCCGCGGCGTGCACCAGTTTCTGTTCCATGCCGTGGAGCGGCTGCTGGCCGCGCCGGCGGCGGCAGGCCAGACTGAAACCGCTTCTGCCCAAGCCGACACCCAGGCTACTGCGTCGTTTGCAGCGCAGATGCCCTGGCAAACATCCATGCCGCTCCAGGTCAGCCCGTTGCAGGTCAATGAGGCGATGGCTTTCTATGCACCCTTGGGTCAGGGGTCAGGATTCGGGGGGCAGGATGCAGGGATGCCTGTCGCGCCTGCGGCGCAGTCTTTTCCGGCAAGCGGGCAGGGCGACGCGCCGCCGCTCGGCTACGCCATCGCGCAACTGCATGGCGTCTACGTGCTGGCGCAAAACGCCCAGGGGCTGGTGCTGGTCGACATGCACGCCGCCCATGAGCGGGTCGTCTACGAAAAGCTCAAGGCCGCGCTCGACGCCCGCGCCGTGCCCGCGCAAACCCTGTTGATCCCCGTCGCGCTGACGGTGGACGCGCGCGACGTGGCGGAAATCAGCCCGCATCTGGAAGGCCTGCGCGACATCGGGTTCGAGGTGTCGATCACGTCGCCCACCTCGGTGGCGGTGCGCTCGGTGCCGTGGCTGTTAAAGAACGCCGACCCGGTCGAGCTTACCCGCGCCGTGCTGC
This sequence comes from Thiobacillus sp., assembly GCA_020057245.1. Lineage (GTDB taxonomy): Bacteria > Pseudomonadota > Gammaproteobacteria > Burkholderiales > Thiobacillaceae > Thiobacillus. The sequence goes on from JAGVGD010000169.1 coordinate 5,213, forward strand.
ACGAAGTGGCCGAATTCGGCGTGGCGCGCCTGCTCGCCGACCGGCGCAACGAACTGCTCGCCACCCTGGCGTGCCACGGCGCCGTGCGCGCCAACCGCCACCTGACCCTGCCCGAAATGAACGCCCTGCTGCGCGAAATGGAAGCCACCGAGCGGGCCGGGCAGTGCAATCACGGCCGCCCCACCTGGTTTCAGGTCAGCCTCAGGGAGCTGGATGCGATGTTCATGCGCGGGCGCTGAATGCAAGCTGTAACACTTGTCTTTCCCTGTCACCGGTCACCCCACTTGGTCACTCCACTTGAAATCCACTGAACTCCGCCGTCCCGAATTGCTGGCGCCTGCTGGCTCGCAATCCATGCTGGAAACCGCGCTCGCCTTCGGCGCCGACGCGGTGTATGCCGGCCAGCCGCGCTACAGCCTGCGCGTTCGCAACAACAGTTTTCGCGACGAAGTAGCGCTGGGCGTCGGCATCGACTACGCGCACAGCCGCGGCAAGCTGTTCTACGTCGTCAGCAACATCTTTCCGCACAACAGCAAGCTGAAAACCTACCTCGCCGACATGGCGCCGGTGGTCGCCCTCAAACCCGACGCGCTGATCATGGCCGACCCCGGCCTGATCGACATGGTGCGCGAAACCTGGCCGGACATGCCCGTCCATCTTTCCGTTCAGGCCAACACCATCAACTACGCCGCGGTGCGGTTCTGGAAAAAACTCGGCATCAGCCGCGTCATCCTGTCGCGCGAACTCTCGCTCGACCAGGTGGCCGAAATCCGCCAGGAATGCCCGGACATGGAACTGGAAGTCTTCGTCCATGGCGCGCTGTGCATCGCCTATTCCGGGCGCTGTTTGCTCTCCGGCTACTTCAACCACCGCGACCCCAACCAGGGCGCCTGCACCAACTCGTGCCGCTGGGAATACGACACCAAGCCCGCCACCGTCGCGCCGGATGGCGATGTGTATCTGCTGGAAGAGAAGGAGCGCCCCGGCAGTTACCTGCCCGTCGAGGAAGACGAACACGGCACCTACATCCTCAACTCGAAAGACCTGCGCGCCATCGAACACGTGCAGCGGCTGACCGAAATCGGCGTCGATTCGCTCAAGATCGAAGGCCGCACCAAATCGCCTTACTACGTGGCGCGCACCTGCCAGAGCTACCGCCAGGCCATCGACGACGCCGTCGCCGGCCGCCCGCTCGACCCGGCCCTGCTGCGCGAACTCGACGGCCTCGCCAACCGCGGCTACACCGGCGGCTTCTACGAGCGCCACCCGGATCGCGAATACCAGAGCTATCTGAAAAGCCATTCCGAATCCGACCGCAGTCTGTATGTCGGCGACGTCCTGGCGTACAACGCAGCCGGACTGGCCGAAATCGAAGTGAAAAACCGCTTCTCGGTCGGCGACCGTATCGAGCTCATCCACCCCGGCGGCAATCTGGAATGGACGATTGCCAGCATGCAAGGCAGGGACCACACCCCGGTCAGTGTCGCACCGGGCAGCGGTCATCGCGTGAGCATCCCCCTGCCGGCGGGTTATGAGGGCGCATTTGTCGCGCGGTTTGTGGCAGAGGGCGGGGGAAACGACTCAACGCGTCCCCAAGCCGATCTACGCGCCGCGGGTTAATTGACGACTATCGGGGGGATGCGCAGACACGCCTGCGTTTGACTCCGAAGGCCAGGCTTCGGCCAAAACCGCCATTCGCGTTTACTATCGAGGCAATCAGCGCACTGCGGTCCATCGTCAGATCTCGGAAAACCCGCTGAGGCTGCCGACCGGAATGGTCTGTTACGTCTTGCGGTCAGAACCTCTGCATCAAAACCCTTCTGTTGACAAACGCCTGCAGGGCTGCAATTGCAACAGCCGTTTGAAAACCCGATTCCTCAAAATCACCTACATTGAACAGCTAGCAAATAGCCGACGGTTAGAAGTTCCAAAAAGCCTGACTTGAATCGCACTCAATGCGGACGAATCAAGTTCGGGCAAGGAGAGTGTCATAGCCATCAAAGAGTTCGGAATATCGGCACGCATGCGGAATGCGTCGCATAACGACGGGGACACCGAGTTATTGCGTTCCGAATTGTTCAGCATCGAGCAGCTGAAGCGTCACGCGGTCATGCTGGCCGAACAGCATCGAATCGACCCACGGCCGGGGCCAGACCGCTTGCTGCCACGTCTGGCGGACAATGCGCGGGTTCTGCTGGCAGCCTACGACGTCGTCACTGCCGCCGCCACGCCGGGACAACGGATCGTGCCGGCAGAGGCCTGGCTGCTCGACAACTTTTATCTGATCGAGCAGCAGATCAGTCTGGCGCGTCGCCATCTGCCGCGCGGATACAGCCGGCAGCTGCCGCGACTGGCCGAGGGTCCGTCGGCTGGATTCCCCCGCATTTACGACCTGGCATTGGAGTTGATCTCCCACATGGACGGTCGCGTCGACAGCGACAATGCCACGCAGTTCATCGCCGCCTACCAGACCGTTGAACCCTTGAAGCTGGGCGAATTGTGGGCTTTTCCGATCATGCTGCAGCTGGCGCTGCTGGAAAACCTGCGTCGCGTCGGGGTGCGGATTGCCCGCCGGCGCGAGGAGCGCGATGCGGCCATCACCTGGGCCGACCGCATGCTGGTGACGGCCGAACAGGAACCGAAACAGCTGATCCAGCTGCTGGCCGAGTTTGCCAATGCCGATGTGCCGCTGACCGCGCCGTTCGTGGAAGAGTTCTACGCCAGGCTTCAGGCGCAGGGCCCCGCCATGGCCTTCGTCCAGACCTGGGTCGAGCACAAACTGTTTGAACAGGGCGTGACGGCAACCGCTTTGTCGGAGGTGGCCGGACGCACTGCCGCGACCAACCAGATTTCCATCGCCAACAGCATAGGCAGTCTGCGCTTCATCGGCACCATGGACTGGCGGGAATACGTCGAGTCGCTCAGTGTGGTCGAACAAACCTTGCGCGAAGACCCGGTGGGGGCGCATGCCAGCCAGGATTTCGCCACCCGCGACCGCTATCGTCACGTCATCGAAGACGTGGCACGCGGCGGTTCGTGCAGCGAGCAGACCGTGGCACGTGCAGCCATCGAACTCGCGAAGGCGGCTGCGGCGCAATCGGAATCCCACGATCGCAGCGCGCATGTCGGCTACTACCTGATCGATCAGGGACGGCAGAGCCTGGAGCGTGCCGTGGGCTGCCGTTTGTCATGGAGAACGCAGGTCAGCCGGGCGAGCCGGCATATCCGCCTGCCCCTGTATCTCGGCCCGATCCTGTTGCTCACTGCGCTGGTGACAGCGGGCGTCCTGTCTGTTGTCGGTGGGTTCGGGGCGGGCGGCTGGCGGTACGGGTTGTTGCTGATTGCTCTCGTCATCGGCGCTTCGGCACTGGCTGTTTCGCTGGTGAACCTGCTGGTCACGCTGTTGCTGTCGCCGCGCGCCTTGCCGCGCATGGATTTTTCCAAGGGGATTCCCGAGCGCCATCGCACCATGGTGATTGTTCCTACGCTGCTGGGCAGCCCGCAGGAGATCGATCATCTGCTCGAGGCGCTGGAGATCCGCTATCTTGGCAATCGCGATCCCAATCTGTACTTTGCGCTGCTGACGGATTTTCGCGACGCGCCCGAGCAAACCCTGCCGGACGATGCGCCCTTGCTCGCTTATGCGCGGTCAGCGGTGGAGGCGCTCAACGCGACCTACCGCGACGATCGTCCGAGCATCTTTTATCTTTTCCACCGACCCCGGCTGTGGAATCCGGTTGAGCGGGTATGGATGGGCTACGAGCGCAAGCGCGGCAAACTGGAGCAGTTCAATGCCCGGCTCAGGGGCGGGGCGCACACCGCCTTCTCGGATATCGTCGGCGAGCTATCCATCCTGGGTTCGATCCAGTACGTCATCACCCTGGATACCGATACGCAGCTGCCGCGCGACGCGGCGCGCACCCTGATCGGCAACCTGGCGCATCCGCTCAACCGGCCGGTCTACGACGCCGTCAAGGGACGCGTCGTCGAAGGCTACGCGATCCTGCAGCCGCGCGCCTCGATCAGCCTGACCAGTGCAGGCCAGTCGCGTTTCACCAAACTGTTCGCCGGCGATTCGGGCATCGACCCCTACACGCGCGAGGTGTCGGATGTTTACCAGGACGTGTTCGGCGAAGGCTCGTTCATCGGCAAGGGCATCTACGATGTGGACGCGTTTCGACAGGCCGTCGACGGACGTTTGCCGGAGCATCTCATCCTCAGTCACGACCTGCTGGAAAGCGGCTATGCACGCTCGGCACTGGTGACCGATGTCGATCTCATCGAAGAGCATCCGGCCAGTTACGCCATCGAGGCCAGCCGGCGCCACCGCTGGATACGCGGCGACTGGCAACTGGCCGGCTGGCTGCTGCCGCGCGTGCCGGGGCCACCCGGCTTGAATGGCGCTAAACCGAAGCGGCAGGCGAACCCGCTCTCGGCCCTGTCGCGGTGGAAACTTTTCGACAACCTGCGGCGCAGCCTGGTCGCGCCGTCACTGCTTGCCCTGCTGATAGGGGGTTGGCTGCTGGACGCGGGAACGGCGTGGCTATGGACCCTGCTGGTCGTGGCGGTGCTGGGTTTGCCCAGCGTGCTCGCTTCCGTGATCCAGTTCATTCGCAAGCCGGAAGAGCGCGATTGGCTGGTGCACCTGAACCTGACCGGCAACGCCGCGGGGCACCCGATGCTGCTCGCCTTGCTGGCCCTGGTTCTGTTGCCTTACGACGCACTGATTTGTCTGGATGCGATTCTGCGCTCGGGGCTGCGCATGCTGTTCACCCGACGCGGTTTGTTGCTGTGGCAACTGCGCGCCTATGCAATCCGCAATGCGCGCCGCACGCTGGCCGATTTTGTCGTGGAGATGTGGATCGGGCCTGTACTGGCGGTGGTGCTGGGTATGGTGCTGGCCTCGACCCGCCCGCTGGCGGAATGGATTTTTTCTGCCCCCATCCTGTTGCTGTGGCTGGTGTCGCCGATCGTCGGCTGGTGGATCAGCCGGTCGCTGGTCACGCCCGTACCGGATTTGAGCGCCGATCAGCGGGCGTTCCTGCGGACGTCGGCCCGGCGAACCTGGCGCTACTTCGCTGACTTCGTCGGCCCGCAGGACAACTGGCTGCCGCCCGACAACTTTCAGGAATATCCGGCGCCGGCCATCGCCTCGCGCACCTCGCCCACCAATATGGGCATGTCGCTGCTGGCCGACCTGGCTGCGTACGATTTTGGTTATCTCACGGCCGGAGAATCCCTGCAGCGTATCGGCAACACGCTGGCTTCAATGGAACAGCTGGAACGCTACCGCGGCCACTTTTACAACTGGTACGACACTCGCACACTGCAGCCGCTCCACCCGCAATACGTATCGTCGGTGGACAGCGGCAATCTGGCCGGCAGTTTGCTCACCCTGCAGGCGGGGTTGGCCGAACTGAAAAATCAGCCCGTGCTGTCGTCCAGCGCATTCCAGGGGCTGCACGACACCTTGCAGGTTCTGGCCGAGCACGTGCCCGCGTCGCCGACTCCGGATCTGGCGCAGAAGATCGGATTTCTGCAGGACACCCTGCGCCCGTTCACACAGGACGGGCAGCCGCAGACTCTGGCTGCCGCCGAAAGCATGCTGAATGAGATCCACCGTATTGGCGGGGAGCTGGTGGCATGGTTGCCAACCGATATCGATATCGATGGTGAACTGTATTACTGGGCCCAGGCATTCGATCAGCAATCCCGCGCCCTGCGGGATGAGTTGGAATTCCTGGCGCCCGATCCGCAGCGTTACAGCACCATCCCGACCCTGGCGGAATTAGGCGGAGCGGGCGCAGCAGGCAGGCACACTGTGGAGCGGCTCGCCCTCATCGACGGCCTGATGGGGCGTTGCCGCGCACTGGCGGTGATGGATTTCGAGTTTCTCTACGACAGTGCATGCGGCTTGCTGACCATTGGCTACGACGTCGGCGAACGGCGCCGCGATCCGTCCTGTTACGACCTCCTGGCATCGGAAGCGCGCCTGGCCAGTTTTCTGCTCATTGCGCAGGGACAGGTGCCGCAGAAGCACTGGTTCGCGCTCGGCCGCCTGCTGACCAGCCATGGCGGCGATGTCAGCCTGATTTCGTGGAGCGGCTCGATGTTCGAGTACCTGATGCCGCAGCTGATCATGCCAAGCTATCCGAACACCCTGCTGGAGCAGACCTGCAAGGCCGCGGTGTCGCGCCAGATCGAATATGGCCGGCAACGTGCGGTGCCGTGGGGGATTTCCGAGTCCTGTTACAACGCCACGGACATGCATCAGGTCTACCAATACCGGGCGTTCGGCGTGCCGGGTCTTGGCTTCAAGCGCGGCCTGGGCGACGATCTGGTCATCGCGCCTTACGCCAGCGCACTGGCGCTCACAGTGATGCCGAGCGAAGCCTGCCGCAACCTGCAGACGCTGGCTGGCCAGGGCTTTCTCGGCGCCTACGGATTCTACGAGGCGGTCGACTACACACCCTCGCGCGTGCCACGCGGCAAGGCGCATGCCATCGTGCGCACGTTCATGGCGCATCACCAGGGCATGAGCCTGCTGGCTTTTGCGTATGTTCTGCTCGACCAGCCGATGCAACGCCGCTTCATGTCCGACCCGCTCGCGCGGGCGACGGAATTGCTGTTGCAGGAACGGGTGCCGAAGCAGGGGGCGACGCTGCATCCGCACGCGGCCGAAGTCAGCGCCGCCGCGCGCCCGCC
>JAGVGD010000058.1 GCA_020057245.1 Thiobacillus sp.
CGTGGCGGCTGCGCGCAGGCGCGCACGCAACAGCCAGGTCAGCCCGGCCGCGAGCGCCGCCACGCCGCCCAGCAGGGGCACAACCGGGTAGGACTCGACGATGTTGCCGATCACTTCGTGGGTGTAGACCAGATAGTCGACCGCGATGAAGTTGAAGCGGGTGGCGAATTCCTCCCAGAAGGTCCATTCCGACAGTGCGCCGAACAGCAGCATCAGCGCCATCAGGAAGAACAGCGCCAGCCGCAGTCCGCCCTGCCAGCGTGTGTTGCGCCAGCGCGCCGGCCACAGCGCTGCCCACATCAGCATGGGGGCGAGCAGCCAGGCGAGCGTGGCCAGATCGAAGCTGAACCCTCGCAGGAACACGCCGGGCCACAGCGCCAGCGGCACCGTGTCCGCGCCTGTGTAGAGCGCGAGCGTCAGGCGGGTCAGGCTGGCGACGCCAAGAAATAACAGGATGTAGGGCAGAAACGGCAGGGCGGCGAGACGTACGCGGAGAGGCGTCATGGGGCGATGGCTGGATCAGCCTGACCGGATTCGGGAAGCGGCCGATTGTGTCACTTGGCAGATCGCCGGACGGCTTTGTTACCGTATCGTAATCCTGCCGGGCCGGCCTGATGGGGGGCGATGTCGGGAATCAGTCCGCCTCCTGGCGGGTTACGCAGTGTTCCAGCTGGGCGGCGAAGGCGTCGCCCAGCTGCCGGGTCAGCTGCGCGGCGCTTTCGGGACGCGGTAGCGGCTCGCCGACGACGACATCGCAATTGAACGGCACCAGCAGTGCCTCGCCACGCGGCAGGGCGCGCCCGAGGCCGTGCATGACGACCGGGAAGATGGGCGTGTCGAGCCGTTCCTTCAACAGATAAAAAATGCCTTTGCGGATTTTGCCGATCTTCTCCGGGTCGCCGCGGCTGCCCTCGGGAAAGATGATCAGAATTTCGTTCTGATCGAGCGCCTGCTGGCAATCGCTGAACAGGGTGTCCTGCTCGGCATGGCCGCTGCGGTCGATCGGGATGATGCAGATGCAGGTGCGCGAAAACCAGCTGATGAGCGGGTTGCGCAGGAAGTAGTCCGCCGCCGCCACCGGGCGCACCCGGTGCAGCTGGCTCAACGGAAACAGACTCATCAGCACCAGTACGTCGAGGTGACTGTTGTGATTGGCGGCGATGACGGCGGGGCCGCGGCTGGGCAGGCGCTCGCGGCCGCGGATGTTCATGCCGAGCACGATCAGCACCAGCGGCTTGACCAGCAGGCCGAAGAACAGCACTTTCATGACCCGCTTCATGGGCTGTCCTTCATTCAATACGCGACGTAATACAAGTAGTGAAAGAACAGCGGTGCGGTATAGAGCAGGCTGTCGATGCGGTCGAGGATGCCGCCATGGCCGGGTATCAGGGTGCCGGTGTCCTTGATCTGCAAATCGCGTTTGACCGATGAAATCACCACATCGCCAATGAAGCCGCCGATGCCGATCAGCAGACCGGCGACGAGTCCCTGACTGAATGTCAGGGGCGTCAGCAGCGGCGCGGCGAATCCGGCACAGAGCGTAATCGTGCCGACCCCACCGATGAAACCTTCCCAGGTCTTGTTGGGGCTGACTTTGGGAATGATCTTGTGGCGGCCCAGCATCTTTCCCCAGACATACTGGCAGACGTCGTTGAATTGCGTCATGAACAGGATGAACAGCACCAGCCCGAGCGCGCCCGCGTCCGGGTTTTTCACCGGCAGGGTCAGCAGATAGGCGATATGGCTGATGCTGAACACAGTCAGCATCACGGCCCAGTGCAAGGTGCCGGCCGAACGGATAAAACCTTTGGTTTCGCCGATCAGCACCATGCGCATGGGCAGGAACAGGAACACGAATACCGGGATGAAAATGATGAACATGCCGTACCAGCCGATGCTCACCCAGTAATACTGGAGCGGGATGGCGACATAGGCCCAGAACACGGCGCGGCGGTCGGCCTGGCGCACGCTGAGGATGGACAGGAACTCCTTGAGCGCGAGGAAGCTGAGGAAGCCGAAAAATGCGATGGCGATGTTTTTGTTCGCCGCCAGCACCACGAACAGCACGCCCACCATCCACCACCACGACTGGATGCGCTGGCGCAGTTCGGTGTAGTCCTTGTCCGGCTTGCGCCAGCGCAGGACGAGACGGATGACGCTGGCGATGACGAGCAGGCCGAGCACCGCCGCCATGGCGTAAGCGGAATGCGGGGGCAGATCAAACATGCGGGGTGCTTTCGAGATAGCGATAGGCCGCTGCGGTCCGACGGTAAACCGTGATGAGGGCGCCGACAATGACCAGCGCCAGCGCGAGCGGCAGGGCATAGGCGGTTTGGCCGAAGCCAGCCTCGATGGCGGCGATGACGCAGGCGCCGGTCATCAAGGCCATGCGGTGCTGCTTCGCCATCGGCCCGCGAAAATCGACCGGCGCGCCGGCGCTGGCGCACAGGGTGCGGACGTAGGCGGTCAGCACGGCGAGCAGGCCGGCGCACCAGCCCAGCGCATCGCCCCAGCCGACGGCCGTGCTGGCATAGCCGGCTGCCACCAGGATCAGCGGGTCGGCGATGCGGTCGGGAATATCGTTGAACAGCTCGCCCGAGCGGGTTTTTTTGCCGCCTTCGACCGCCACCATGCCGTCGAACAGGTTGCACAACAGGCGCAGCTGGATGAAGGCGGCCGCGAGCAACGGCATGAGCCAGCCTGTCCCGGGCGCAGCGTGCGGACTCCACAGCAGGCAGGCGGCGGCAGCGGCGGCGAAAAACACACTGGCGATCGAGATCTGGTTCGGCGTGATGGCTTGCAAGCTCAGCCAGTGTGCGGTTTTTTTGGCCAGGCCGCGTTCGCGTACTGCGAGCGGCCGGCGGTTATCCAGCTTGTCCATGTGGGGATTCCTGTTGAAGAAGGGTGTGACTGGTGAACAGGCAGAACAGCCCGCCGACCAGCAGCGCGGGCGCGATGGTCGGCAGAATCTGCGGCGTGCCGGCCAGCCAGTGGGCGGCGATCAGGAGGGATCCGGTGCCGCTCAGGGTGATGACGCTCGGCAGCCACACTTGCAGCGTGCCGGAGGACAAGCGCCCATGCAGCCAGGTGACAGCCCGCACCATCAACAGCGTGATGACAAAACTCGCGCTGCCCTGCACCCCGGCCGCTTTCAGGCTGGCCGGATTGGCGTTGCCGCCATTGATGTAATAGGCCCAGCCGCCCCACAGCACGAAGGCTGCCAGGGCCGAGATCAGTTTGAATGCGAGGCGGGGTTGTGGACGTTTTTGCACGGGCGGGAGTGTCGCAGATTTGCGCGCCCGGCTGGATGAGTGCTCAATTTTTACGCACAGACGCAAGCCGCAAAATCTGGCCGCCGAGCAGGGCCGTCAGCGCGAGCGCGATGACGATGGCCGGGCCGGCGGGCAGATCGAACAGCGCCGAGGCGATCAGCCCGCCGGCATAGGCCAGCGCGCC
>JAGVGD010000017.1 GCA_020057245.1 Thiobacillus sp.
CGGATGAACCTGCACATCCTGTATTTCGCCCGCCTGCGCGAGCGTTTCGGCGTAGCCGAAGAATCCATGGAGTTCGATGGCGTCAACGCTGCGGATTTGATCGCAACGCTGGAGGCACGCGGCGGCGTGTGGGCCGAAGAACTGGCCGCCGGACGCGCGTTCCGGGTGGCCGTCAATCAGGACATCGTCGCCCTCGATGCCGCGATTCCGGACGGCGCCGAAGTCGCGATTTTTCCGCCGGTGACCGGGGGCTGAAGCCATGCAGCCATGCCCGGTAAAAATCGTGGTGCAAAGCGAAGCCTTCGACCTCGGCGTCGAAGTGAATGCGATCAGCCGGCAGCGCACCGACATCGGCGCCATCGCCAGCTTCGTCGGCCTCGCGCGCGACATCAACGACGGCAGCGGCGTCACCGCGATGACCCTGGAGCACTACCCCGGCATGACCGAAAAGGCGCTTGCCGCGCTGGTGGATGAAGCCTGCGCGCGCTGGACCCTGCTCGGCGTCACCGTCATCCACCGCGTCGGCCGCCTGTTGCCAGGCGACCCCATCGTACTGGTGGCGGTGGCCAGCAGCCATCGCGGCGAAGCCTTCGCCACCTGCGAATTCATCATGGATGCGCTCAAAACCCGTGCGCCGTTCTGGAAGAAGGAAGAAACCCCGGAGGGCGAGCGCTGGGTGGATGCGCGTGCCAGCGATGATGCGGCGGCGGAGCGCTGGGATGCGCCCTGATTTCACTGATCTTCTTGCCAGTGAAACCTGTGCATGATGCGATGAACGATAGGCGCGAATATCAAGGCAACCACTATCAGGAACACCAGGCCTGCGTATAAAGCGTAAAGGCCGGCAAACAACTTGCCGCCGTCCGTTCTTGGGGCATCGACTGGCCCCATGCCACCCAGCAGCATCGCAGAGTTGAGGAATGCGTCCCGCCAGGGAAGCCCCTCGTAGTATTCATAGCCAGCCATGCCGCACATGAGCGACCCAAACAAAAGAAGAGCGGCGCCTGCGACGTGCAGGAGCACTCGCTTGAGAAAAAGTTCTCTAGGGATCGGCGGATGTGTTTTTGATTCGTACATGCTCCAACCTTTGTGTATCTCAAACGCCTAATGGGTGGGGTCAGTTCAATCTGACCCCGAAGTTTTGCGCGTTGAGCTTAACGTTTGAATTTAGCAGGCGTCAAAAAGCGTGAGATAAAGGGTAGCGTCCCCTTTTCCGTGGCAGGTCAGGCAAGGGGATCGAGCTCAAATCGTGTCTGAGCCCATTTGCACACGTCAAGGCCAATACTTAAGAAAGTAAAAATACCCAGGCAAAACTTGCCGGGGAACACCAAGGGAAAATGAAGATGAGATGGATCGTTTGGATAGCGGTTGTCGCGAGCGTGGGATTGGCTGGGTGCGATTGGCGTAAGAAAGAGCGCGAGGCCACCGAGGCGCTCTACAAAGCCCATGCTGAAGCCGCCAAGCAATGCGAAGCGAAATTACGTGGGCTGAAGCGCGTGCCTATTGCTGGGACGGGCGGGAAGTTGTTTCTGGATGCTGAGCGGTTGCCGATGTGGGAATTGAACGGGGGAAGGTTTTTTCAATCAGGAGATGAATGTGCCGTCAGAGGCTTGGAACATGTCCAAGCTTTTTATTGGACTGGCGAGAAATTTATTCCGCAACACGTCTGGCTCTTCCGCGATGGTCGTAGCTTGGTCGAGGCGGCTCAGCATAAAGATTGGGTGGTGATTTACGCGCACATATTTTTTGGTATTGCTCCGGATTGCAAAAGCGCGCCTACGCCACGTTGCGCAATCAATCCGCCCGACAAGAGCACATCTGACGTAATTCCACTTAAAAACTATCCGATAGACGCATGGCCAGAGAAACACCCCGATGGAAAAAAACGCTATCGATTGGCTTTGCGCGATTGGCCCGACGAAGGAGGGTGGCCGAGAATGATTGGCCAGACGTGTGATGTGGAAGGGCTGGCACCAGATCAAATCCGCGACTTGGATTTCAGCGATAAATCAGGAGCATGCGAACTTGATTTCACTGACTTCAGATTCCAGAATTTTTGGGCACACATAGGTTTTTCGGCTAAAGACCTTGACCGTATCACGCCTATTCTTCAGGCATTTCAGCAATATCTAAACGAATCCATTATTGAGGAGGCGCAGCCTTGAGCTACATTTTTTACCGACATATCATCCGACTTGTCCAATAAACCCAAGCTTCAAAATCATCCAGATAGCAAGGTATTGAAAGTCGGCCTTACGCTATTTCCTGCTCCAGCGTGAAACTCGCCCCTGCATCTTGGCCGAGCACCCGCACCAGATACGGCATGATTTCCGCGAGCGTTTTGTGCAGGGTCCACGGCGGGTTGATGACGAACATGCCGCTGCCGTGCATGCCGAAGCCATCCGGCGACGGGGTATGGACGGTGAGGGCGACGTGCAGCCAGTTCTTGATCGGCAGGCGTTTGAGTTTGTCGGGGAGTTGCTGCGCTTCGGGGCGCGCGAGCTGCGGATACCAGACGGCGTAGGTGCCGGTGGCGAAGCGGGCGAGGCCTTCGTTGAGCGCGGCAATGACGTTGGGATAGTCGTCGCGCGTTTCGTAGGGCGGGTCGATCAGTACCAGCGCGCGGCGTGGCGGCGGCGGCAGCAGGGCCTTGAGGGCGTCGAAACCGTTGGCGGTGGCGATGCTGACCTGCCGCCCGTGGCGGCTGAAATTCTCCTGCAGGATTGTGCTGTCGCTGCTGTGCAGTTCGTACAGGCGCAGGCGGTCCTGCGGGCGCAGGGTCTGCTGCACCAGCCAGGGCGAGCCGGGATAAAAGCGCAGGCTGCCGTCCGGGTTGCAGGCGCGGACGAGGTCGACGTAGTCGGCCAGTTCGGCGGGCAGGTCGTGGCGCGCCCACAGCTTGCCGATGCCGCTTTCGTATTCTTTCAGTTTGGTCGCATAGCCCGTGTCCAGTTCATACAGTCCCGCGCCCGCATGGGTGTCGACGATCCAGAACGGTTTGTCTTTTTGCCCCAGATAGCGGCTGAGCTGGACGAGCAGGAAATGCTTGAGGACGTCGGCGTGATTGCCGGCATGAAAGGCGTGGCGGTAGCTCAGCATGGTCGGTTACGAAGGGGCAGGCGGCGGGAGTGTTGCACATTCTGCCGGGTTTCGCCGCTGGGCGGACGGGTCAGGCGGCGGTTTCGCGCCACATGCGGCGGATGCCTAGAAAGCCGCGATAGCCGGCTTCCAGCAGATGCACGACGCCGGGCAAACCGGCGATGCGGCCGGCCAGGCTGAACGCAGGCAGGCTTTGCCACAACGCGGCGAAGGCCCGTGCACCCGATACCAGACGGCCATCCGGCCAGCGCGCATGCAGGCGGGCGTAGGCGGCTGCACGCGTCAGGCCCGCGCCAAGTTCGTCGTCCGTGCAGTCTGCAAGATTGACCCAGCGGATACGGTCGGCTCCGCGGCGGCGTTGGTAAAAACTGATTTCGCGCGAACAGACCGGGCAGCCGCCGTCGTAATAAACGGTGAGCAAAGCGGGGGATGGATTCATGGTGTGTCGCAGGGATGGGGTGAAGCCTGAATTTACTGCATTTCGCGGGGCCACTGCTTGACATTGGTTCTACCTCGAACTAAATTGGTCCTAACGCGAACCAATTGAGCAAGCGATGAACCAACCAACCGCATTTCTGCCCACCCTGCAAGACCTGGTGAAGTGTTATCAGGCGTTCGAGGCCTATTCGGCAGCGAACATCCGCGCGCTGGGGCTGACGCCGCCACAGTTCGACATCGTCGCGACGCTGGGCAACACCGCCGGCATGACGGCCAGTGTGCTGGGCGAAAAAACCCTGATCACCAAGGGCACGTTGACCGGCGTGGTGGACCGATTGGTCGCGCGCGGCTGGGTGGAGCGCGCGGCGCACGACAGCGACCGCCGCTGCCAGATCGTGCGGCTCACCGCAGCGGGCGAGGCCTTGTTTGCAAAAATATTTCCCGCGCACATGGCGCACATGGCGGCGTGTTTCGCCGGGGTCGGCGCGGCCGATCATGCGCGCTGGCAGACGGCATTGCAGCAGATGGAACAACTCTTCAGACAGGAGACCCCATGACCCCGACCCTGCGTTACACCACGCCGGCCGTCGCCTTGCACTGGCTGGTGGCGTTGCTGATTTTTGTGGGCTTTCCGCTCGGCGTGTACATGCACGAGCTGCCGCTGTCGCCCGTCAAGCTGCAGCTGTACAGCTACCACAAGTGGATCGGCATCACGGTGCTGCTGCTGGCGGGCGTACGCGTGGCATGGCGGCTGAGCCACCGGCCGCCGCCGCTGCCGGCCAGCATTGCGGGCTGGCAGCGCCAGGCCAGCGCGGCGGTGCATGGGCTGCTGTATCTGCTGATTCTGGCGATTCCGCTGTCGGGCTGGCTGATGAGTTCGGCCAAGGGTTTCCAGACCGTGTGGTTCGGCGTGCTGCCGCTGCCGGATCTCGTCGGCAAGAGCCGCGAACTCGGCGAACTGCTGGAGGAAGTGCATGAATGGTTGAACTACACGCTGCTGGCGCTGGTCATCCTCCACGTAGCCGCCGCCCTCAAGCATCATTTCATCGAACGCCAGCCGTTTTTGCAGCGCATGGGCTGGGGCAAACAGGAGCAGTCATGAAGGCACATATATATAGTCTGGTCGGGTTTTCCATGCTGGCGACGCCCGCGGCGCACGCGCTGGAATACCGCACAGTGTTGCCGCAGCAAAGCGCGATTAGCTTCGAAACCCGCCAGATGGGGGTGCCGGTGGCGGGCGGTTTCAAGCGCTTCACCACCCAGATGGCGTTTGATCCGGAGAAGCCGGAGGCGGCCAGCGCCCGCATCGAGATCGACCTCGCCAGCATCGATGCCGGCTCGGTGGAAGCCGACGACGAATCCGCCGGCAAGCTGTGGTTTAACCGCAGCGTGTATCCCAAGGCGGTGTTCACCAGCAGCCAGATTCGCGCGCTAGGCGGCAACCGCTACGAAATGCGCGGCACGCTCACGCTCAAGGGCAAAAGCCGCGAGCTGATCGTGCCGGTGAGTTATGTCCCGGGCAAGACCGCCGCCACCTTCAATGGCACGTTCACGCTCAAGCGCCTGGATTTCGGCATCGGCGAAGGCATGTGGGCCGACGTCGCCACCGTGGCCAACGAAGTCCAGGTCAAGTTCCGCATTGCCGCCAGCGGCAAATAACCCCCAGCAGCAAATAACCCGTAGTTCCATCCATTTATTCAGGAGAGTTTCATGAACCGTCTTGCCATTCTGATCGCCACTGTCCTTGCCACGGGAGCCACCCAGGCCGCGCCCGAAACCTACACCATCGACAACAGCCACACTTACCCGCAGTTCACCTACACCCACCTGGGCTTTTCCAAGCAGACGCAAAAGTTCGACAAGACCAGCGGCACGGTCACGCTCGACCGCGCAGCCAAGACCGGCGCGGTCGACGTGGTGATCGATGCGACTTCGGTCAACACCGGCTTTACCCTGTTCAACCAGCACATCCAGGAACCGGATTATTTCGACACCGCGAAATACCCGACCATCACCTTCAAATCCAGCAAGATGAACTTCAACGGCGACGAGCCGGCCAGCCTGACCGGCGATCTCACCATCAAGGGCGTGACCAGGCCGGTGACGCTCACGATCACCCACTTCAAGTGCATGCCGCATCCGATGCGCAAGGTGCCGGCCTGCGGCGCCAATGCCACCGCGACCGTCAAGCGCTCGGATTTCAACATGGGCAAGAACGTGCCTTACGTCGGTGACGAAGTCACGCTGAACCTCGCCATCGAGGCGGCCAAATTGCCGGCGGCCGCCCAGTAAAACTCTGGCGGAAGGTCGCCATTTCGACAGCAGGCTGTTGGATTCCCAACAGCCCGCTGTTTTTTTGCGCTGTATTGCGGGCGCGGTTTGTTTGTAAGTTGTTGTTTTGTTTGTGTTGTTTTGTTCAGTTGTGTGGGCGCGGCCGGTGGCATGGCGGTTGCAAGTAGGTGTGCACGGCCCTTCGGGGCATCCACCTTAGGAGCAACCCATGAACCGCCTTGCCTTGTTGACCGTACTTGCCACCTGCGCTGTTTCTGCCCAGGCCGCACCCGAAACCTACGTCATCGACAACAGCCAGACGGTTGCGAATTTCAGTATCAGCATGCTGGGCGTGTCGAACAAACCGCACAAATTCGAGAAAACCAGCGGCAAGGTGGTGCTCGACCCCGTCACCCAGACCGGCTCGGCCGAAGTGACCATCGATGCCGCCTCGGTGAATACCGGCGTCGCGCTGATCGACAGCCAGATGCAGTCGGCCGACTTTTTCGATACCGCCAATTACCCGGTGATCACCTTCAAGTCCAGCAAGCTGTCGCTGGGCGGCGAGCAGATGAGCCTGACCGGCGACCTCACCATCAAGGGCGTCACCAAATCGGTCACGCTAAATGTGAGCCACTTCAAGTGCACGTCCTACACGGCGTATCAGGGCGACACCTGCATCGCCAATGCGAGCGTGACGATCAAGCGTTCGGAATTCAACATGGGCAAATACATGTTTCTGGCCGGCAATGACGTTTCCCTGAACCTGGTGATCGGCGCAGTCAAGGCGCAAGCCCCGGTGCAGGTGGCCAGCCGCTAATTCCATTCCCAGATTGCAAATCTCTTTGTCGGCTTCACCTGGCCGTGCTACAGCACTGTCTGCGGCTCGCCTTCGCGATCTTTTCAATCTTGAAATGGAATAACAAACCCCGCTGGCTCAATGGGTTGAGCGGGTAAAATGGCGTTTTGCTGTCCGGAACGCCCCTCCTGTGCAACCCCATCAACTTGAACTGCTCGCGCCCGCGCGCGATGCCGGGATCGGCATCGAAGCCGTCAACCACGGCGCCGACGCGATTTATATCGGCGGTCCTTCGTTCGGCGCGCGCTCCTCGGCCGCCAACGAGGTCGCCGACATCGCGCGGCTGGTGGCGCATGCGCACCGCTTCAATGCGCGCGTGTTCGTCACGCTCAACACGATTCTGCGCGACGACGAGCTGGAACCCGCGCGGCAGCAGATCGTTCAGCTTTACGAAGCCGGCGTCGATGCGCTGATCATCCAGGACATGGGGCTGCTCGAACTCGATCTGCCGCCGATCCAGCTGCACGCCAGCACCCAGACCGATATCCGCACCCCGGAAAAAGCCCGCTTCCTGCAGGACGTGGGGCTCAACCAGATCGTGCTGGCGCGCGAACTCGACCTCGCGCAGATTGCCGCCATTCGCGCTGCCACGCGGCCCGAAACCACGCTGGAATTCTTCGTCCACGGCGCGCTGTGCGTCGCCTACAGCGGCCAGTGCTACATCAGCCATGCCCACACCGGACGCAGCGCCAACCGCGGCGACTGCTCGCAGGCCTGCCGCCTGCCGTACCAGGTCACCGACATGGAAGGGCGCATCGTCGCGCACGACAAACACGTTCTTTCCATGAAGGACAACAACCAGAGCGACAACCTGCAGGCGCTGATCGACGCGGGTATCCGCAGCTTCAAGATCGAAGGCCGCTACAAGGACATGGGCTACGTGAAGAACATCACCGCCCATTACCGCACGCTGCTCGATCAGATTATTGAACGCCGTCCGGAATTTGCGCGTGCCTCATCGGGCCGCACCACGTTCGCCTTCACGCCCGATCCCGACCAGAACTTCAACCGCGAATTCACCGACTATTTTGTGGGCGGGCGCAAGGACGACATCGGCGCGTTCGACTCACCGAAAAACGCCGGCCTGCCGATCGGCTACGTCAGCAAGCTGGGCGACAAGTGGGTCGAGCTGTTTGCCGATTCGGCCGACACGCAGCTCAACAACGGCGACGGCCTGTGCTACTACACCCTGCACAAGGAACTCGCGGGACTGGCGATCAACCGCGCCGAGAAAGTGGGCGAGGGCCAGTGGCGCGTGTTCCCGAAAGACCCGATGAAGAGCTTCAAGGACCTGCGCGCCGGCACGCTGCTCAACCGCAACCGCGACATGAACTGGGTGCGCATGCTGGACAAGGCCTCCAGCGAGCGCCGCATCGGCGTGTGGCTGCGGCTGGAAGAAACCGCCAGCGGGTTTGCGCTGACGCTGGCCGATGAGGACGGCAACCGCGTCACGGTGGCAGCCGATCACGCAAAGCAGCCCGCCAACGACGCCGCCCAGGCCGAAACCACGCTGACCACGCATCTCGGCAAACTCGGCGCCACCGACTATGCGGCGATGGGCATCGCGCTGGAGTTGTCGCAGCCATGGTTCGTCCCCGCATCGTTCATCAACGCCTTGCGCCGTGATGCCATCGCCGCGCTGGATGCCGAACGCGCCGCCGCTTATGTGCGGCCGCCGCGCGCGCAGGCGGTCGA
>JAGVGD010000009.1 GCA_020057245.1 Thiobacillus sp.
GCGCGTCGTTGCGGTCCTTGCGCAAGCGTTCCAGCGCGACCACCGCATGGATGCCGGACTCGATTCGCGTGCGGTTTTTTTCCTTGATTTCCTTGATGCCAGGCAGGGTTTCGGTGGTCGAGCGGGTGCCGATCAGGCCCAGCACGTAGGGAATCTGCAATTCGTAATCGTTGCGCTGCGCCGCCTCGTTGGGCAGCGCGAATACGGTGAACGCGGCCGGAGCAGGTTCGGTTTCCCACATGGCCTCGATCGCCGCCATCTTGGCTTTTTGCGATTCGCTCACGGTGTAGCCCGATTCGTCGCCCAGCACGATCACCGACAGCGCCGAGGCAAAGCCGAATCCTGCAGCGATGCGGAAGGAACGGCGCGCGAAGTCGAGGTCGCGGCCTTTCAGCAGGTAGTAGCTGGAAATGCCGAGCACGAACAGCGAGGCGGTGACGTAGCCGGCCGACACGGTGTGCACGAACTTGGCCTGGGCCGTCGGGTTGAACACGATGGCCCAGAAATCGGTCATCTCCATGCGCATGGTGATATAGGAAAACTCGGCGCCGATCGGGTCCTGCATCCAGCCGTTGGCGATCAGGATCCACAGCGCGGACAGGTTCGAGCCCACCGCCATCAGCACCGTGACCATGAAGTGCTTCCACTTGTTGAGGCGGTCCCAGCCAAAGAAGAACAGGCCGATGAAAGTCGATTCGAGGAAGAAGGCCATCATGCCTTCGATCGCCAGCGGCGCGCCGAAGATGTCGCCGACGTAGTGCGAGTAGTACGCCCAGTTGGTGCCGAACTGGAATTCCATGGTGATGCCGGTGGTCACCCCGAGCGCAAAATTGATGCCGAACAGCTTGCCCCAGAAACGCACCATGTCCTTGTAGATCGGGCGGTCGGTGATGACGTAGGTCAGCTCCATGATCACCAGGATGAATGCGAGGCCGAGCGTCAGCGGCACGAACAG
The DNA here is from genome assembly GCA_020057245.1 of Thiobacillus sp. Taxonomy (GTDB): domain Bacteria; phylum Pseudomonadota; class Gammaproteobacteria; order Burkholderiales; family Thiobacillaceae; genus Thiobacillus. The sequence goes on from JAGVGD010000009.1 coordinate 956, forward strand.
GAAGTGATACAGCGCTGTGACGGCAAATTGCAGTCGCGAGAGGTCGACGAGTTCTTCGGTCAGCATGGGCGTTCCTTGGGGCTAGGGCGAAATGTGTTGATGCGAATTGAGGAGACGGTCGGCGACGCTGTCGGCATCGGGGTCCACCGCGCGGCCATCGAAGAAGGCATAGAAGATCGCCACGATCACCACCAGCTTGATGGCGATTGCCAGCGCGATCTCGCGACCGAGCGGATGCTGCAGGAAGTCGGGCAGGAATTTCTTCATGGGATTCTCACCTCCTTCAATCGCAAGGGCCATGCCAGGTTATGGAACTGAAACGGGAAAATTTACTTTCGAAATATCAACAGCATAGTGGGCCTGCGACTCGATGCCACATGGGGGGAACTGACAATCGTGGCAACAATACGTAAGCTTGCATGACATAAATGACAGCCAGGCTGAAACCATGTCACCCACCAACGAACTCATCAGCTTTCTCGAAAACCATCCCGACGCGCAGATTGTAATGGATGCCGATTACCGGATTTTGGCGGCCAATGCGGCTTATCGCCGCATCTACACGGGTGGCCGCGACGTAGTCGGGCAGACCTGCTACGCGGTGTCGCACGGCTACAGCCGACCCTGCGACGAATGCGGCGAATCCTGTCCGCTGGCTGCCAGCCGTGCCAATGGGGAACCCAACCGGGTGCTGCATCTGCACCATACGCCGCGCGGGGACGAGCATGTGGACGTGGAACTGACGCCGATCATCGGCGCGTCGGGCCAGATCGAGTATTTCGTCGAGCGCATGATGACTGTGCGCGAGGCCAGCAGTCTGCCGGCGGAAAAAGGCCTGGTCGGCAAGTCGCCTGCGTTCAACCGCATGCTCGAACTGGTGCGCCGGGTGGCGCCGTCCAATACGGCCGCCTTGCTGCTGGGGGAATCCGGTACCGGCAAGGAACTGGTTGCCCAGGCGATTCATCAACAGAGCGGACGCGAGCACGCCCCGTTTGTAGTGGTGGAGTGTTCGGGCCTCACTGAAACCCTGTTCGAGAGCGAGCTGTTCGGCTATGAAAAAGGCGCGTTCACCGGCGCCAACCAGCGCAAGATCGGCCTGGTCGAATCGGCCGCGGGCGGCACGCTGTTTCTGGACGAGGTGGGCGACATTCCGCTGAGCCTGCAGGTCAAACTGCTGCGCCTGCTGGAAACCGGAACCTTTCGCCGGGTCGGGGGGGTGGAGACGCTACGTGCCGATTTTCGCCTGATCGCCGCTACCCACCGCGACCTCAAGGGCATGGTCGAGCGCGGCAGTTTTCGTCGCGACCTGTATTACCGCCTGAGCGTGTTTCCGATATTTTTGCCCGCGCTGCGCGAGCGCCGAGCGGACATCGCGCTGCTGGCCGAAACCCTGCTCACCCGGCTGGCGCCGGGACGTGTCTACACCCTCAGTCCGGAGGCGCTGGCGCGCCTTCAGGCATACGATTTCCCAGGCAATGTCCGCGAGCTGCGCAACATCATCGAGCGCGCCATCCTGATGGCGGACGGCGACACCCTGCTGGCCGAGCACCTGCCGCCCGAGCTGGCGGGCGAGGCGGTAGCGGGCATTCCGGATATGGA
>JAGVGD010000013.1 GCA_020057245.1 Thiobacillus sp.
CCGCCGCCACGATGACACGCGCAAAGGTTTGCGCGAGCACGTCATCGGGGTCGCGCGCATGGCGCATCAGCTGGTCGTAATCGAGCCAGTCGCGGTGCATGTCAGCCCGCCTCCATCACTTCGTGGTCGTAGCACTTCTTCGGGCAGATCTTGGCGCATGCCTCGCAGCCGACGCAGTTCATCTGGTTGGCGATGGTCATGACCTTTTTCTCGTACTCACCATCGTCGTCATCGTCGTCCAGAGCGACCTCGACATACTCGCCGTCCTCGTTCACGCCCTTGAGCTGCAGCACGTCGCGGCCGCACACGCGGAAACAGCGCCCGCAGCCGATGCATTTCTCCTCGTTGATGGCGTGGACGAACTTCGGCGTCCAGCTGCGCCCGTCAGGCAGGGTGATGGTGACCGGATTGCTCATGACTCACCTCACGCCGTGGCGGCAGCCAGCTTCTTGCGCGCCGCCTCCAGACTGATGAAGGCGGCAACGGTTTGCTGCGCCACGTCCATCACCGTGTCCAGACCGGCCGGCAGTTCTTCCGACAGATCGTGCAGGGCCATGCGCGCTTCCATGGCACGTGCATTGAGTTTCTTCACTTCGGCTTTAAGCGCTTCCTTGTCTTCCATGCTATCCATCCCTTTTGATTTCGCCATCACTCCGGCCAGAAACTGCTCGAAGTTTTCGTTTTCGATAATGTCGATCCAATGGGGGACTTCGACGTCCATGCCGCGTTCAAGAATTACAGCCATGATTTACTCCTTTTCAGCATCATTCGGCGTCTTGAACCCGGGCCTGGATTCACGTCCGCCCACTCGCCGCGCAACCGCACGGCTTACTCATATCTGGCCGCGTCGGGATATTGATTCACCATGCCGACGCCGGCCGTCACCTGCTTTTCGCCTTCCTCGGCGAGCTTTTCCATGCTCTCGAAGCCGAAGCGGTTGACGTCGCGCAATTGCTTGTTGACTGCGACCAGGCGCCCAGCCAGCAGCACCAGGCGACCAAACCCTTCGTGCGACATTTTCATCATCGGTGAGACCATGACGCCGGTCTGCCGCTCGATGGCGAGACCGATGGCGTTGTAGTACAGCTCCATCCGCCACAGCGTTTCCGGATCGGGGTCGCCGATGATGGGCAATTGCCGGCGCTGCTCCTTGGTGATGATGTAGGGCTCCAGCAGCTTGGCGTCGGTCTTGCCCTCCCACGTGCCGTGCGTGTCCTGGGCGCGCCACTGCTTGATCAGCTCTTTCATGAACGGCGACTGCATTGGATCGGCCGCGACTGCGGCAACTTCGGCTTCAAGCATTTTGTTCAACCTCATCTTCGTCAAAATCGAAGGTCTTTTCCTGACCCTTTTCAAGCACCTTGCGCAGCCAGGGCGGCGGCGTGCCCTTCAGCACGCCTTGCAGTTTCAGCAGGATGGCGTCGATCGCCTCCGGCTCCTGCACCTTGATCGGATGGATCTTGTTAGCCACCACCCGCGCCGCACCCGAGCCGCCGATCGCGGCTACGTAAAGGATGGCGCAGTCCTTGATCGCTTCCAGCTTCGGTGCGAGCTTGTCCTCGTTGCCGTCCTCTTCGAGGTCACCGTCGAACTGGATGGCTTCGGCAAAATGCGCGTCGTCGGCCGATACCTCGTAAATGGCGATGTTTTTCGCCCAGCCGAAATGGGCGTCAACCCGCTTCATGTCCTGCGTACAAAATGCCACTTTCATATAGCCTCCGTTAGAAAAGGATTCACCCGAACCGCTGTCAATGCGCCGCAGCCGGCGTACAACTTCCACATTCCGCGCCTGTCGGGGCAGCGTGCCGCCAATCGTCCGGCCCCGGCTCGTGCGCCACCGCCATGAACATGTTGGCCACTTCAAAAATCAGGTTGCGCGTGCCGCGGTAACCGACCGTCACCTGGTGCGCAGCCCCCAGACGGTCGAACATCGGAATACCCATGCGCAGAAATGGCAGCTGCAGGCGTTCCGCCATCTGGCGGCCGTGTGAATGGGTCACCAGCAGATCGCAGCCCGCAGCCCGCTGCTCCAGGTCTTCGAGGTCGCCAATCAACACCTCCTGCGCCGGCAGGTGTTCCAGCACGGGCGAAGCCGTCGTCGTCACCACGGCCGTGAGCTCCGCCCCCAGGCCGGCGAACAGCTTGCCGACGGCGAGCAGCAGATCCGGCTCGGCGCCGATGGCGATCTTCTTGCCGCCAATGAAGAAATGCGCATCCAGCATGGCGTCCATCAACTGGCTGCGCTGGCGGCGGTATTTGTTTGGCGCCGGGCGGCCGGACAGTTCCGCCAGCAGGCTCATCAGACGATCGTTGGTGTCGAGCCCGGTGAGGCTTTCCAGCACCTCGAACGGCACGCTGCATTTGTCCTGCAAAGTCTGCGCGGCGTCGCGCATGTGCTCGCCGATGGCAAGGGTGAATTCGGAAGAGCCGCTGGCGCGCAGTTCCGCCAGCGTGGTGCCGCCCAAAGTGGTGGGACTGAAGTTGTCCGGAATATGGCCATCCATGGAGCCCGACAGGTCAGGCAGGATGATCGGCTTCAAGCCAAAGGCTTCGACCAGTTCGCGGATTTCCTCCAGATCGCCGGGGGTCAGGTGGCTGCCGGCCAGCACATTGATCTGGCCCGCGACAGGTAGACCCGGCACGGCCAGCTCCTTGACGATCTTGGCCACGGCCTTGGACCAGCCGTCCTGAAACGCGCCGACGTAGTCCGGCGTGGAAACATAGACCAGCGCCACTTCATCCAGCTCCGGATGCTTCTTGCGGATCAGGCTCAGATAACCGTCTACATCGTCGCCCTTGGTCTCGGTGAGGCCGGTCGAAGCAATGGCGATGATGGACGGATTGGCGCGCTTGTGGATGTTGAGAATGGCCTGCTCGACGTTGTCGTAGCCGCCCATGATCGTGGTGGCCTCGTTCATCGCGGTGGTCTGCATCGGCACCGCTTCCTTGAAGTGGCGCACGAACAGCACCAGCCCGAACGCGGTGCAACCCTGCGAACCGTGCAGCGTGGGCATGCAGTTGTCCAGCCCGGTAAAGGCCAGGGCTGCGCCGATCGGCGCGCTCATCTTGAGCGGATTGACCGCGCAGGATTTCTTGAGGTGGGTGACGATGGCCATTTTTTCAGCTCCAGGGTTCAAGCTGCAAGATTCAGGGGCAAAGCATCGTTGCCGGGCAGCGTCACGACCGTTCCGGAGTCCTGTGTCGTGCATCTTGAATCTTCGGCGTCCCACGGCGCAGGCTTTCTCACCTGTTCCCAGATCGGATTGCGCAGCGATTTGTCGATCTCGCGCACCAGGGTCACCATGCCGTCGTAGCCGGCATAGGCGTGATGGCGCTCCTGGTTGATGTCGAGCCAGGGCATCTTGGCCTTCAAGGCGATGAACTGCGAACGTCCGCCGGAGAGCATGATGTCGGCCTGCGCCTCCTTCAGCATCTTGTACATTTCGCGCGGCGTCATGTCGTCGACCATGTGGGCGTCCTCGCCCATCAGTTCCTTGATTTTCTGCTTGTCTTCGAGCGTGGATTTCTTCACGCTGGTGCCGACGATTTCCATACCCACTTCCTGCAGCGCGGAGACCACCGACCAGGACTTCACGCCGCCGGTGATGAGCAGCACCTTCACGCCTTTGAGGCTGTCCCGGTAGGGTTCCATGCGTTGCCAGCAAGCTGCTTCTTCGCGCTGGATGATGGCTTCGGTGCGTTCCAGCAATTCCGCTGGCGCGCCCTTGTCCACCAGCAATTTGGCGATGTTGCGCAGCGAATCGCTCATGTCGCTGACGCCATAGAAGGAGCCTTCGAAAAAGGGGATTTCGTAGCGCTCTTCCATCTTGCGGGCGATGTTGATCATCGCCTTGGAGCACACCATCATCGCTGCCTTGGCGCGGTGCGAATACGCCACCTCGCGGTATTTGGCGTCGCCGGAAATGCACGACAGGATGCGCACGCCCATTTCGTCCAGCAGCGGTTTCACCTGCCACAGCTCGCCGGCCAGGTTGTATTCGCCGATGATGTTGATGTCGTAGGGCGTGGTGGTCTCGGGTTCCTCGGTGCCGATCACAAAATCGAGCAGCGCCTCGCCTGCCAGCTTGTTGCCGAGGTTCTTGTTGCCGACGAAACCCGGGGCGTTGACCGGAATCACCGGCTTGCCGAATTTCTGGGTGGCGGCCTTGCACACCGCCTCGATGTCGTCGCCGATCAGCGCGGTGACGCAGGTCTGGTAGACGAACACCGCAGCCGGATCGTATTTGTCGAGGATTTCCTTGACCGATTTGAACAGGTGCTTCTCGCCGCCGTAAATCACGTCGAGTTCGTTGACGTCGGTGGTGAAGCCGGTACGGTACAGGCTGGAGCCGGAAGACTTGGCGCCGCGGTTATCCCAGGAATTGCCTTCGCAGGCGATCGGGCCGTGCACCAGATGCGCGACATCGGTGATCGGCTGCAGCGCGATTTTTGCGCCGTCGAATGCACAGCCGCCTGCTGCCGCACCGGGTACCAATTGCTTGGTGCAACCCTTCTTGCGTTCCTTCTCGCCCTTTGCCTGATTCTTGCCGCAAGCGGGTTCGTCGAATACTTCCTGAATTTTGCTCTTCAGTGCATCCATTACCGTTCTCCGTCATGAGCGCTCGACTGCCTGCGCTTCACTTCACAGCAACGAGAATCGCCTCGTCCCGCACACCCTGCAGCCACCTGCAAACTTCACACCGTGACGCCAGGCTCACCGCTGAATTTCACCAGCACATCCTCGTCGCGCACGATGTACTGGCAGGCCAGCCGATAGGACGGCGGCATGTCGTTCACTTCTGCTTCCTGGATGTCGTGCTTGGAGAGCTTGCCGGCCGACAGCAGCGTTGCCCGCTCCTTCTCGGTCAATGCCTGGCCCAGGCGTGGCTTGTCGGACAGATAGACGACCTCCATCACGCATGAGCCGCATTCCCCGTCCTCGCATTCGAAGGGCAGAGGAATCTTGTTCTTCTGCGCCACCTTGAGCAGGGTGTGGGTATCACCGGCGACGGCATAGACAGTGATGTCTTTTTCCATCAGCGGCGAGTTGAAAGTTACGTTTGCCATGATCTTGGATTCCTGGAAAACCCGGCGGCCCAGGCCGCCGGGCCCCGCATTAACGAATGATGTCGAAGCTGTAGTCGGTCTTCGCCGGGACGATGGTGCTCTTGTCCATTTCGTCGAAGATCTTGTCCAGAATCCACACCAGCGTATTCATCGTGCCCTGGTAGCCCCACACCGGATAACGATGGTGGTGGTGACGGTCGAACACCGGGAAGCCGATGCGGATCAGCGGAGTGCCGGTATCGCGCTCAAGGTACTTGCCGTAGGTGTTGCCGATCAGGAAATCCACCGGCTCGGTGTTGAGCAGCGAACGCATGTGCCACAGATCCTTGCCGGCGTAGACATTGCAGGTCTTGCCGAAAGGCGAGCTGTCAAACAGCTCCTGCATCTTGACCGCCCATTCCTTGCCGCCGTTGGTCGACAGCACGTGCGTCGGTTCGGCGCCCAGCTCCATCAGGAAGCCAGCCAGGCCGTAGCACAGATCCGGATCACCGTAGATGGCGAATTTCTTGCCGTGGATGTGCGCGCTGGAGTCGGCGATGGCATCCACCAGACGGCCGCGTTCCTTGGTCAGCGCGTCGGGAATCGGCAAGCCGGTGATGCGCGACAGCTCCATCAGGAATTTGTCGGTAGCCGCCACGCCAACGGGGTGGTTGAAAGCAACGGTTTCCTGACCGGTTTTGGCGATGTAGTCGAGGGTCTTCTCGGTGCAGTACTGCTGCATCGAAATGGTGGCCTTGGCATTGAGCGCCGCCTTGGCGTCATCCAGCGTGGTGCCGCCGTCGTACATGCGGAATTCTCCGTCGGCCGGGGTGTCCCACACGTCGCTGTTGTCGGCCAGGATGGTGTAGTTCACGCCCATCAGGTCAAAAATGCGTTTGACTTCGCGCAGGTTGCCGACGGTGTAGCCATCGAAGCCGCCGATGAAGTTGATCTTCTCGCCGGGCGTGCGTTCCTTGCCTTCCCAGAAGTGGCTGACGATGCCCTTGAGCGCGTTGTCGTAGCCGGTGATGTGGCTGCCGACGAAGGCCGGGGTATGGGCGTAAGGCACCGGAAAGTCTGCCGGCACGCTGCCTTTTTCCCGCGCGGTCGAAATGAAGCCGTTGAGGTCGTCGCCGATCACTTCCGCCATGCAGGTGGTGGAGACCGCGATCATTTTCGGTTTGTACATGGCGTGGGTGTTGGCCAGACCATCGATCATGTTGTTGAGGCCGCCGAACACCGCTGCGTCTTCAGTCATCGAAGACGACACGCAGGAGGAAGGCTCCTTGAAGTGGCGGCTGAAGTGGCTGCGGTAGTAAGCGACGCAACCCTGCGAACCGTGCACGAAGGGGATGGTGCCCTCGAAGCCGACCGCGACAAACACCGCGCCCAGTGGCTGGCAGGCCTTGGCCGGGTTGACGGTCAGCGCCTCGCGCTCGAAGTTCAGCTTGCGGTATTCCCAGCCCTTGGTCCATTCGGCCGTTTCCTCGACCTTTTCGTCGGGATGGGCGAATTCGAAATTCTTGCGCTTGTCGGCGAACATATCCTTGTATTCCGGACTACGGAACAGGTTGAAATGGTCGACTACGTTTTGTACGTCCTGAGTCATTTTGAAGCTCCTTCAAATTCTGTGAGGTGTAAGGCGTGAGGCGTGAGGTGGAATGCGCGGGTTCTCCCCCTCGCTCCTCACCCCTCACCCCTCACCGAATACTTACTTCCAGGGCGCCTTGGTCAGGCCCCATACCGGGTTGTTGATCGCCATGTCCATGTCGCGGGCGAAGATGGCGAAGCCGTCGTAGCCGTGGTACGGACCCGAGTAGTCCCAGGAGTGCATCTGACGGAATGGCACGCCCATCTTCTGGAACACGTACTTTTCCTTGATGCCGGAGCCGACCAGGTCAGGCTGGATCTTCTCGACGAACTTCTCGAACTCGTAGCCGGTGACGTCGTCGTAAATCAGCGTGCCGTCCTTGACGTAGTGCGTGGTGCGCTGGTAGTCGTCGTTGTGGCCGAACTCGTAGCCGGTGCCGACCACATTCATGCCCAGATCCTCGTAGGCGCCGATGACGTGACGCGGGCGCAGGCCGCCGACGAACAGCATCACGGTCTTGTCTGCCAGGCGCGGTTTGTACTTCTCGATCACCGCATCCATCATCTTGCGATACTTGGCGATCACCTTCTCGGCGCCTTCCTTGATCTTGTCGTCGAAGTGGCTGGCGATTTCACGCAGGCTGGCTTCGATCTTGGACGGGCCGAAGAAGTTGTACTCAACCCATGGAATGCCGTACTTCTCTTCCATGTGGCGCGAGATGTAGTTCATCGAGCGGTAGCAGTGCAGCACGTTGAGCTTGGCCTTGGGCGAGTTTTCCAGCTCGGCGATGGAGCCGTCGCCGGACCACTGCGCGATCACGCGCAGGCCCATTTCTTCCAGCAGGATGCGCGAAGCCCAGGCATCGCCGCCGATGTTGTAGTCACCGATGATGGCCACGTCATACGGGGTGCCGACGAACTCGGGGTGCTTGTCGCCCTTGTCGAAAATCCAGTCGCGGATGGTGTCGTTGGCGATGTGGTGGCCGAGCGACTGCGACACGCCGCGGAAGCCCTCGCAGCGCACCGGCACGATGGTCTTGCCGTCGTATTCCTTGGACTTCTTCTTCGACACCGCTTCGATGTCGTCGCCGATCAGGCCGATCGGGCATTCGGACTGCACGGAAATACCCTTGTTCAGCGGAAACAGGACCTGGATCTCGTCCATGATCTTTTCCAGCTTCTTGTCGCCGCCGAAGACGATGTCCTTCTCCTGGAAGTCGGAGGTGAACTGCATGGTGACGAAGCTGTCCACGCCGGTGGTGCCGATGTAGTAGTTGCGACGCGCAGCCCACGAATACTGGCCGCAGCCGACCGGGCCGTGACTGATATGGATCATGTCCTTGATCGGGCCCCACACCACGCCCTTGGAACCGGCGTAGGCGCAACCGCGAATGGTCATCACGCCGGGAATCGACTTGACGTTCGATTTCACGCCGCAGTCGGGCTTGCCTTCCTCGAAGGTGCCCAGGTGCTTGGCGCGCCGCTTGGCGGTTTTATCCGGATAGACCTCCAGCACCTCCTTGATGAGGTCCTGGTTTCTCTCTTTGACTTGCTCGACTGTAAGGCTCATTTCGCCCTCCTGAATGATGTGAACACTAAACACCGGCATCCCGGTTCCCGGGAAAACTCTGCCAGTGGCGCCGGATCGGCAGCGGCCGATGCACCTGGCAGAGGTCTCCCTCTGATTGGGCCGGTCACCCTTGCGCCAGCAGGCGCCTGGGCGACCGGACTCCGTTACGCTGCTGCTGCTTCTGCTGCGAGTTCAGCGGCGGTCTTGCCGACGACGGACTCGTCAACCGGTTTCATGATCCCGTGCTCCATCAGCATGTCTTCCAGTTCGTCCATGGTGATGGGCGTCGGAATAATGCCGTTGCCGGAGTTGTTGTGGATCTTCTGGGCCAGGTCGCGATACTCCTGAGCCTGCTTCGAATCGGGTGCGTATTCCAGCACCGTCATCCGACGCAGTTCGGCGTGTTGCACGATGTTGTCGCGCGGCACGAAGTGGATCAGCTTGGTACCCAGCTTGGCTGCCAACGATTCGGCCAGTTCCAGTTCCTTGTCGGTCTGGCGCTCGTTGCACACCAGGCCGCCGAGGCGGACGCCGCCGGAGTTGGCGTACTTCAGAATGCCCTTGGAGATGTTGTTGGCCGCGTACATGGCCATCATTTCGCCCGACATCACGATGTAGATTTCCTGCGCCTTGTTCTCGCGAATGGGCATGGCGAAACCGCCGCACACCACGTCGCCGAGCACGTCGTAGGAGACATAGTCGATGCCTTCGTAAGCGCCTTCTTCTTCCAGGAAGTTGATGGAAGTGATCACGCCACGACCGGCACAGCCGACGCCGGGCTCAGGGCCGCCGGATTCGACGCAACGGATGTCTTTGTAACCCACCTTCATCACGTCCTCGAGCTCGAGGTCTTCCACGCTGCCGGCTTCGGCGGCCAGGCTCAGGATGGTGTCCTGCGCTTTGGCATGCAGAATCAGGCGGGTGGAGTCGGCCTTGGGGTCGCAGCCGACGATGAGGATTTTCTGACCCAGGTCGGCCAGAGCCGCCAGGGTGTTTTGCGAGGTGGTGGATTTACCAATCCCGCCTTTGCCGTAGAAGGCAATCTGCCTTAATTTAGCCACGTGTATCTCCTTAAGTTAAAAAATTCAAAATCGATTCACCCTGGCAGCAAGCACTTGGCCGACTCGAAAACTCTGCTGCGCACCTTTCTTCTTCTTCTTATTCGGATACGGATCCGGCAAAACATTCGCTGCACGCCCAGTACTCAGCAATGACCGTGCCACCCGTCAAAATGTCGTTCAACACATTGTTTTATAAGTGATTTATTTGAACAACCCGGCTGATTCAGGCTTGTTGCAAACACGACAAATGGCTAAAACGCTGTCGTGAAGGGGACAAGCAGAAGCAGGGGTGAAGCGGGTAAGCTTTCAGCGCGGCGCAAGCGCCAGCGGCAGATCGGTCAGGCGGTACTGGCCGCTTTTGACGGCGCGGGCTAGCTGGCTCAGCGTGATGCTGGCCAGACTGGCGAGGATTTCCTTCTTGACGGGTTTCCAGGCGCGATGCAGCGGACAGGCAGTTTCGTCCTGGCAGACTTTCAGGCCGAGCAGGCACTCGCGATCGACGCGCGCCCCTTCGGTCAACAAAACAATATCGAGCAGACTGGACTGCCTGGCGCCGACGCGCAGGCTGAATCCACCGGTGCGCCCGCGCGCCGAATTCAGCAGCTGGCCGCGGGCCAGGTCCTGCAGAATCTTGGCCAGATAGTGGGAGGGCACCCCCAGGCTCAGCGCGATTTCACGGCTCAGCACCCGCCGCCCGCTCGGCTGGGTGGCCAGGTAGATCAGCGCTTGAATGGCGTATTGACTGGTGCGGGAAAAAAACATGGCGCCCTCGATTCCTTATTGCTTAAGAAGCAACGGGCGTGCCATGCGCCAGCGCGCCGCAAGCCGCCACCCTGCCGTCCCGGCCGGGATTCAGCCTTGTCGCGAACCCTACAACTTCCGCCTTCATGTCCGACATGCGACACGCGCGCGGGCGGCCATTCACGCGCAAAACCCCATGTGCGCAAGACCTGCGCTGCCGGAATGATTCTTGCTCTTCAGTGGTTTCAGTGACCGACCCCCGGGAGAAGAGCGATGCAAATCGGCGTAGAGAGCGCAATGGCGGTGGACAACAAACGCCTGTTCGTGGTGGCCAACGACGACATCACGCGCATGGCTTTGCAGTTCATGCTGCACGACGAGAACGAAACCCATGACCTGTCCAGCCTCGAAGCGGCGTTCGACAAGAGCGTCGAGTGGAAGCCCGACCTGCTGCTGCTCGGCATCGATGTCGTGCAGGAACGCGGGCTGGACGTGTTGCCGATGATCCGCTCGCGCCTGTCCAGCGCAAAGATCCTGCTGGTTGCCGACAACCGCGAAGATCCGCTGGTGGCTTCGTGCCAGAGTGCAGGCATCGACGGTCTGCTGGTGAAGCCGCTGACCGTGGAAAACGCACGCAGGAAAGTGGATGGCCTGCTGGGCCGCAAACAGGCGCTGATTCCGATTCATGCAGCATGAGCCTTGCCGCCCTGCGGGGACACAGCGCCAATCTGGTGGGCGTTCCCACCGGCCTGCTGGCGAGCACGGCATTCAATGACGCGCCCCAGCCGCTGCATATCCGTGGCGTGCATGAAAACCATGCCCGGCTATTTGACCGCCTGAACGCGGTCGGCAGTCATACCGAAGCGGGGGACTGCTTTCAGGCCTATATGGACGAAACCTTCAACTTGTCAGCGCAACACACAATGCCGGGCGATGCGCCGGTACGGCGCTTTCGCGCTAGTTATCTGCGCCTGCTCAAAGGCTGGGGCTATGACGCCAACAGCCGCGAAGGCGCCGTGTTGAAAGGCTGGGCGGAAAGCCGCTTCGGCTTGTTCCCGACTTTCCACAAGGCTGCGCTGGCGCGCTTTTCTTCCGCAGCATGGTCGCATTACGTGGAAGACAAACTGTCCAGCCGCTTCCACAACAACGACATCCATAGCCAGCTCGATGTGCTGTACGAGTTTTGCCAATGGTCGATCAAACGCTGGTTCCGTCCGGGGCGGCATCACCTCACCCTGTATCGCGGCGTCAACGACTTTCGCGAAATCAACCTCCTGCGCGGCCAGTCGCGTCCGCGCAGCGGGCCCACGCTGGTCAGGCTCAACAACATCGTATCGTTCACGGCGCATCGCAGCATCGCCTGCGAATTCGGCGACTCCATTCTCGAAGCGCGCGTACCCATGGAAAAAATCCTGTTCTTCAATGATCTTCTTCCGCGTCATGCGCTCAAGGGCGAGGCGGAGTATCTGGTGATCGGCGGCGACTATCGTGTTTCGGTCAGTTACTTCTAAGAGATGGAAGTGTCTCGCGATGCGTTGTACGAACGTGCATTGGGCGCCTATCTCGGCTTTGCCCTGGGCGACGCGCTGGGCGCGACGGTTGAATTCATGATGCCGTCCGAAATCCAGCACGCTTACGGCATGCACCGCGACATGATCGGCGGCGGCTGGCTCAAGCTCAAACCGGGGCAGATCACCGACGACACGCAGATGTCGATGGCGCTGGGGGAGTCGATCATCGACAGCGGCGGCTGGAACGCGGTCGCCGCTGCCGACGCCTTCGTCGCCTGGCTCAAGACCCGGCCGGTGGATGTGGGCAACACCTGCCGCCGCGGCATCCAGCGCTACATGAACGACGGCTCGCTGGCAGGCGAAGCGAACGAGGCCGACGGCGGCAACGGCGCCTGCATGCGCAACCTGCCGCTGGCACTGGCGACGCTGCACGACGATGCCGCCTTCGAACGGGCAACCCGCGAACAGTGCCACCTCACCCATCACCACCCCCTGTCCGACGCCGCCACCCTGGCGCTCGGACGCATGACGCGCAGCCTGATGAACGGCGGCGGCCTCAAGGCCTGCCGCACCGAGGCGAACAGGCTGATCGCAGCGCATCCGAAGTTCCGTTTCGATCCCTATCCCGGCCGGGCATCGGGCTACATCGTCGATACCGTGCAGACCGTGCTGCACCATTTTTTCTACACTGACAGTTTCGAGTCCTGCGTGACTGCCGTGGTCAATCGTGGCGAAGACGCCGACACCAACGGCGCCCTGGCCGGCATGCTGGCCGGGGCGGCTTACGGGGCGTCCAGCATCCCGCGTTACTGGCTGAACAAGCTGGATGGCACCATCCGTTCCCGCATCGAGAACCAGACCGACGCGCTGCTCTCGCTGGCGCTGCAGTCCAAGGAGACCCCGCGATGACCACACTCGTTTTCTACGAAAAACCCGGCTGCACAAACAACGCGCGGCAGAAACACCTGCTGCGCGAGGCCGGCTGCGATTTGATCGTTCGCGATTTGCTGCATGAACCCTGGACGGCGACCCGGCTCGGCGAATTCTTCGCCGGCCTGACCGTGGCCGACTGGTTCAACCCCGCCGCACCGCAGGTCAAGTCCGGCGAAATCAATCCCGCCCGGATCGATGCAGCGTCGGCGATCAATCTGATGCTGGGCAACCCGCTGCTGATCCGGCGCCCGCTGATCGAAGCCGATGGCGTGCGCATGGTCGGCTTCGACGCGGCGGATATCGAGACCCAGCTCGGCATCGCGGTGACGCAGAATCCGTCGCGCGACCTGGAAAGCTGCCCGCGCACCCCGGCGGCGCCCGACGCCGCGCCGCAGAACAG
>JAGVGD010000044.1 GCA_020057245.1 Thiobacillus sp.
AGCGCGCTTTGCAGGGCGGCAAGATGGGCGCGGTCGTCGGGCAGCGTGGCGGCGAGATCGGGCAGCAGCGCGAGGGTGTCGCGCAGGCCGGACAAGTCGCGCGGTCGTGCACTCTTCAGCGCGATGCGGCCGCTGATGCGTTCGACATCGGCGCAACTTTTCAGCAATCGGGTGAGGCCGGCCGCGCTGTTGGGCTGCTCGGTCAGCACGCCGATGGCGTCGCGGCGGCGGCTCAATATATTGCGGTCGCGCAGTGGATGGTGCAGCCAATGGCGCAACAGGCGCGTGCCCATGCCGGTGGCGGTGGTGTCGAGCACCGACAGCAGGGTCGGCGAGGCTTCGCCGCGCAGGGTTTCGGTGAGCTCCAGATTGCGCCGGGTGGCAGCATCGAGCTGCACGAAATCGCTGTCGCGCTCGGCGTGAATGCTCTGGATATGCGGCAGCGCGGTGCGTTGCGTGGTCTGGATGTAATCGAGCAGCGCACCCGCTGCCGCCAGTGCGCGCGGCAGGTCGGCGACGCCGAATCCGCTAAGGTCGCGGCTGCCGAATTGCTGCGCCAGCCGGGTATGTGCGCTGTCGGCGTCGAATTGCCAGGGTGCGAGGCGGCGTACCGCGCAGGGGGCGCCGGTCAGGGCAAAATCATCGGGTGCGAGGATTTCGGCCGGGCGCACACGCGCCAGCAGGGCGGGCAAGGCGGTGAGGGGGATTTCGCTGACCTGAAACCGCCCGGCGGCAAGATTCAGCCAGGCAACGCCGACCGTTTCTGCTCTCGGGGCAATAGCCAGAATCAGGGTGTCGCAGGTTTCGTCCAGCAACCCCGAATCAGTCAGTGTGCCCGGGGTGACGATGCGCGCCACCTGGCGTTCGACCGGACCTTTGCTGGTGGCGGGGTCGCCAATCTGTTCGGCGATCACCACCGATTCGCCCAGTTTCAGCAGCCGCGCCAGATACTGCTCGGCGCTGTGGTAGGGCACCCCGGCCATCTTGATCGGCTCGCCCGCCGACGCGCCGCGCGTGGTGAGCGTGATGTTGAGCAGCCGCGACGCCTTTTCGGCGTCGTCGAAAAACAGCTCGTAAAAATCGCCCATGCGGTAGAACAGCAGCATGTCCGGGTTTTGCGCCTTGATGCCGAGGTACTGCTGCATCATGGGCGTATGGGCGGCGGTTTCCTTGCTGCTGGACATGGACGAACGGGCGGGTTGTTAGACTTTCAGTTCAGGCGGCAAATGCGGCGCAATGATCTGCAGCATCTGCGCAAAGATTTTCGGGGTGGCGGCGACGATGTTGCCGGAGTCGAGAAAGCCTTCGTTGCCGACAAAGTTGCCGACGAATGCGCCGGACTCCTGCGCGATCAGGCTGCCGGCGGCAAGATCCCAGGGTTTCAGGTGCATTTCCCAGAAGCCGTCGTAACGGCCGCAGCCGACGTAGCAGAGGTCGAGTGCGGCGGAACCGGGACGGCGCAGGCCGGAGGTGGCGAGCATCATGTCGCGGAACATGCCGAGGTAGGCATCGGCGTAGCGGAAGTCGGTGTAGGGGAAGCCGGTGCCGATCAGGCATTCGGCGAGTTTGTTGCGCATGCTGGCGCGAATGCGGCGCTCGTTCAGATAGGCGCCGCGGCCGCGGGTGGCGGTGAAGAGTTCGTTGCGTGCGGGGTCGTACACCACGGCCTGGGTGATCTGGCCTTTTTGCTTGAGCGCGATCGAAACCGAATATTGCTGCAGGCCATGGAGGAAATTGGTGGTGCCGTCGAGCGGATCGATGATCCACTGATAGTCCTCGTTGTTCTTGGCTGCGGTGAGGCCAGACTCCTCTGCTAAAATCCCGTGGTTCGGATAGGCGTCGAGCAGGGTTTCGATAATGGCGCGTTCGGCCATCTGGTCGACCTCGCTGACGTAATCGCGATCCTGTTTGCTCCGTATGGTGAGCTGGTCGAGGTCAAGCGAGGCGCGATTGATGATCGCCCCCGCCTTGCGAGCGGCTTTCACCGCTGTATTGAGCATGGGATGCATGATGTCTGGCTACAAATTCAAAGAACGAGCGGCCATTTTACTTGATGTATGACGCGATCTGACCCAAAACTTCTCGGCAATATCCGCATCGTGCTCGCGCGCACCAGCCATCCCGGCAATATCGGCGCGGCGATGCGGGCGATGAAAACAATGGGCCTGTCGCAGCTTTATCTCGTGACCCCCGCCGTGTTCCCCAATAGCCAGGCCGATGCGATGGCGGCAGGCGCGACCGACCTGCTGGCGCAGGCCCGGGTGTGCGCCACGCTGGAAGAGGCGCTGGCTGACACCACGCTGGTGCTGGGGGTGTCGGCGCGCCGTCGCGATATCGTGACCGAAGTGCTGACGCCGCCCGAAGCTGCCAGCCGCCTGTTGACCGAGGCGCAGGCCGCGCCGGTGGCGCTGGTGTTCGGCAACGAAACCAGCGGCATGTCGAATGAGGAACTGAGCCTGTGTCAGGGCTTGGTGACGATTGCGGCGAATCCGGATTACAGCTCGCTCAATCTGGCGGCGGCGGTGCAGGTGCTGAGCTACGAAATCCGCCAGGCTTGGCTGGGGCATCCGGCGTGGCCGCAGCCCGAGTTGGATGCGGCCACGGGAGACGAGATCGAGCGGTTTTACGCACACCTGGAAACGGCGTTGATCGACCTGGACTTTCTCAACCACGGTTCGCCCGGAAAGCTGATGCTGAAGTTGCGCTGGCTGTTCGCCCGCACCCGGCTGGCCAGGGAGGAGGTGAACATCCTGCGCGGCATCTTGACCGCGGCGCAGGCGGCCAAGCGGGGCGTGCGTCGGCAGGGAAACGCCGACGCGGAATAGTTGACTAAATTACTCGGAAATAGCATTCTTTAACGCATGAGCCTCTTCAGCCACCTCAAGGAAGACATCGCCGTCGTATTTGAACGCGACCCCGCGGCGCGTTCGACGCTGGAAGTCATCACGCTGTACCCCGGCTTTCATGCCATCGTCATCCATCGACTGGCCCACTGGCTGTGGCGCAAGGGTCTCAAATGGCTGGCGCGTTTTACTTCGCATATGGCCCGCTGGCTCACCGGCATCGAAATCCACCCTGGCGCCAGCATTGGTCGCCGCGTGTTCATCGACCACGGCATGGGGGTGGTGGTAGGCGAAACCGCCGAGATCGGCGACGACTGCACGCTGTATCACGGCGTCACTTTGGGCGGCACCTCGTGGGACAAGGGCAAGCGCCATCCCACGCTGAAACCGGGTGTGGTGGTGGGAGCGGGCGCCAAGATCCTCGGCCCCATCATCATCGGCGCCAATGCGCGCATTGGTTCCAACGCCGTGGTAGTGAAGGCAGTGCCGGACAATGCGACGGCAGTCGGCATTCCGGCACGCATCCTCGACAGCGAAACGGAAAAGCAGCGTCAGCAGCAGATGGCCAATCTGGGCCAGCGGGCCGAAAAACTGGGTTTCTCGGCTTATGCCGTTTCCGCCGACATGAACGATCCGGTGGTGAAGGCGATTCATGGCCTGATCGACCATTCCGCGCATATCGACGAGCGGCTGGAGCAGATTTTTGCGCAGTTGCGCACGCTGGGCGCCGAGCTGCCGGCAGGGCAAGGCAAGCCAGACGATTTCGATGCGAATTATCTGAACAAAATAGTTGACTAAAACAGTAAGGTAAGGAATAGTTGAGCGAATCGCTCGGGCATTGATAAACCGGGCGTCATTCAGGAGAAACCAAGATGAGGTTGACCACGAAAGGTCGTTTTGCTGTGACCGCGATGCTGGATCTGGCGCTGCGCGGCGGTAAAAGTCCAGTCACGCTGGCAGGCATCAGCGAGCGTCAGGACATTTCCCTGTCCTATCTGGAGCAATTGTTCAGTCGTTTGCGCCGCCATGAACTGGTGGAAAGCGTACGCGGGCCCGGCGGTGGCTATTATCTCGCCCGCACCCTGGGCAATATCAGCGTCGCCGACATCATTCGCGCAGTGGACGAGCCCATCGACGCTACCCACTGTGGCGGCAAGGAAAACTGCCATGACGACCACCGTTGCCTGACGCATGACTTGTGGATGGGCCTCAATGCCCATATTTATGATTATCTGGACAATGTCACCCTTGCCACGCTGGTCGCCAAACAGGAAGAGTGCAAGGAAAAGATCATGCAGGATCGGCGTGCCTCCAAGATGACGCTTACAGCTTGATACGGAATTTAAGAAACAAGGCTATCAATATGAAAACAATATACTTTGACTACTCAGCAACCACGCCGGTCGACCCGCGCGTGGCAGCCAAGATGATTCCGTATCTGACCGAAGAGTTCGGCAACCCGGCTTCGCGCTCGCATCCGTATGGCTGGGCGGCAGACAAGGCGGTCGAAGAGGCGCGTGCCGAAGTGGCCGCTCTGGTGGGGGCCGATCCCAAGGAAATCGTTTTCACCTCCGGCGCGACCGAATCGAACAACCTGGCCATCAAGGGCGCGGCGCACTTCTACGCCGGCACCAAGGGCAAGCACATCATCACCGTCATGACCGAGCACAAGGCTGTGCTGGATACCGTGCGCGAAATGGAGCGTCAGGGTTTCGAGGCGACTTATCTGGGCGTGCAGGAAAACGGCCTGCTCGATCTCGACGTGCTGCGCGCCGCGATTCGCCCGGACACCGTGCTGGTGTCGGTGATGGCGGTCAACAACGAAATCGGCGTGATTCAGGACCTCGAAGCGATCGGCAATATCTGCCGCGAAAAGGGCGTGCTGTTCCATGTCGACGCGGCGCAGGCCACCGGCAAGATGCCGATCAACCTGGCCAAGCTGCCGGTCGACCTGATGTCGTTTTCCGCGCACAAGACCTATGGCCCCAAAGGCATCGGCGCACTGTACGTGCGCCGCAAGCCGCGTGTCCGCCTGGAAGCGCAGATGCACGGCGGCGGTCACGAGCGCGGCATGCGTTCGGGCACCCTGGCCACCCACCAGATCGTCGGCATGGGCGAGGCCTTCCGCATTGCGCGCGAAGAAATGGCCACCGAGAACGAGCGCATCCGCATGCTGCGCGATCGCCTGTACGACGGCCTGAAAGACATCGAAGAGCTGCACCTGAATGGTGATCTCGAGCGCCGCGTGCCGCACAACCTCAACGTCAGCTTCAATTTTGTCGAGGGCGAATCGCTGATCATGGCGATCAAGGATTTGGCAGTCTCCAGCGGTTCGGCCTGTACCTCGGCCAGCCTGGAGCCATCCTACGTGTTGCGTGCGCTGGGCCGCAGCGACGAACTCGCGCACAGCTCGATCCGTTTCTCCATCGGCCGCTTTACAACCGAAGAAGAAGTCGATTACGCCATCAAGCTGCTGCACGAAAAAATCGGCAAGCTGCGCGAACTGTCCCCGTTGTGGGAGATGTTCAAGGAAGGCGTCGACCTCAATTCCGTACAGTGGGCCGCACATTAACAATTTGGATTCCATTTATCTTGTATCCTTTTGTTAGACAAGTAATTTATAAGTTAAAGTTTGAAGGAGAACCACCATGTCTTATAGCGAAAAAGTACTCGATCATTACGAAAACCCCCGCAACGTCGGCTCGTTCACGAAAGACGACGATGGCGTGGGCACCGGTATGGTGGGCGCGCCCGCTTGCGGCGACGTGATGAAGCTGCAGATCAAGGTGGGTGCCGACGGCCGTATCGAAGACGCCAAGTTCAAGACCTATGGTTGCGGTTCGGCGATTGCATCGAGTTCGCTGGTGACCGAGTGGGTCAAGGGCAAGACGCTCGATCAGGCGATGGAAATCAAGAACACGGCGATTGCCGAAGAGCTGGCGCTGCCGCCGGTCAAGATCCACTGCTCGATTCTGGCCGAAGACGCGATCAAGGCCGCGGTCGCCGACTACAAACAGAAAAAAGGTCTGGAGTAAGCATCATGGCAGTCACTCTGTCCGAGCGCGCAGCGCAACACGTCACGAACTATCTGAGCAAACGCGGCAGGGGTGTCGGCATCCGTCTCGGCGTGCGTACCACGGGCTGCTCCGGCATGGCCTACAAGCTGGAGTTTGCGGATGAAGTGCCGGACGGCGACGAGGTGTTCACCAGCCATGGCGTCACCGTGTTCGTCGACCCGAAAAGCTTGGCCTATATCGACGGCACCGAGCTGGATTACGCGCGCGAAGGTCTGAACGAAGGCTTCAAGTTCAATAACCCGAACGTGAAGAACGAGTGCGGCTGCGGGGAATCGTTTAACGTTTAAGGGGCCAGGGATCGGGATTTAGGGGTCAGGCTTTTGTGTGGCCTTTGGCCGCGCCTGGAGAATTGACGCACAGCACAAAGCCCCTGAATCCTGCCCCCTGAATCCTGATCTCTGATATGGACTTTACCCAAACCCACTTTGCCCTGTTCGGCCTGCCAGCGACCTATGCGCTGGATCGCGAGCAGCTCGACAGCGCTTACCGCGAGTTGCAGAACACGGTGCACCCCGACCGTTTTGCGGCGCAGTCTGATGCCGAGCAGCGGGTGGCCATGCAGTGGGCAACCCGGGCGAACGAAGCGTATCGCACCCTGAAACACCCGGTTGATCGCGGCGTGTACCTGCTGCAGTTGCAGGGAATCGACGCGCTCGACGCACACAATACGCAGATGGCGCCGGCATTCCTGATGCAGCAGATGGAATGGCGCGAGGCGATCGACGATGCGCGCGCGGCCAGGAGCGTGGATGCGCTCGATGCGTTGATCGATGAATTGCGTCGCGCCCACCGCGGGATCGAGACCCAGCTGGCTGAGTTGCTCGATGCCCGGCAGGATTTCGAGGGCGCGCGCGAAGCGGTGCGCCAATTGCGTTTCATGGACAAGCTCATCGCCGAAGTCGGCGACGTGTACGAAGAACTCGAAAGCTGATTCCGCATGGCTCTGTTGCAGATTTCCGAACCCGGTATGTCCACCGCGCCGCACCAGCACCGGCTGGCGGTAGGCATCGATCTGGGCACCACCAACTCGCTGGTCGCCAGCGTGCGTTCCGGCCTGGCGACCATCCTCGACGACGCCGAAGGCCATGCCCTGCTGCCGTCGGTGGTGCGCTATCACGCCGATGGCGCGGTGGATGTGGGCTATTCTGCGCAGCGCGCGCAGAGCCTCGACCCGCACAACACCCTGGTTTCGGTGAAGCGCTTCATGGGGCGTGGCCTGTCGGACATCGACGATGTCGGCAGCCTGCCGTATCACTTTGTCGATGCGCCCGGCATGGTGCAGATCAAGACCATTGCCGGCGTCAAAAGCCCAGTCGAGGTCTCGGCTGAAATCCTCAAGCAACTGCGCGCGCGTGCGGAATTGGCGCTCGGCGGCGAACTGGTCGGCGCGGTCATCACCGTTCCGGCGTATTTCGACGACGCGCAACGCCAGGCCACCAAGGACGCCGCGCAGCTCGCGGGGCTCAATGTGCTGCGCCTGCTGAACGAGCCGACCGCAGCAGCGATTGCCTACGGCCTCGATAACGCATCCGAGGGCGTGTACGCGGTGTACGACCTCGGCGGCGGCACCTTCGACATTTCTATACTCAAACTGTCCAAGGGCGTGTTCGAAGTGCTCGCCACCAACGGCGACTCGGCCCTGGGCGGCGATGATTTCGACCAGCGCGTGTTCTGCTGGATGGTCGAAAAGGGCCGTTTCCAGCCCCTGTCGGCAGGCGACATGCGGCTCTTGCTGACCAAGGCGCGCGACGCCAAGGAAGCGCTGACCGAACATTTCGAAGTGCGCGTGACGGCGGTGCTGTCCACCGGCGAAATGATGGACGCCACGCTGACCCAGACCGAATTCAACACCATGACGGCGAGCCTGCTGGGCAAAACCCTGGCACCCACCCGCAAGGCGCTGCGCGACGCCGGCCTCGCCGTGGACGAGGTGAAGGGCGTGGTCATGGTCGGCGGCTCCACCCGGATGCCGTGCGTGCGCCAGACCGTGGCCGAGTTCTTCAAGCAGACACCGCTCACCAATCTGGATCCCGACAAGGTCGTGGCGCTGGGTGCGGCGATGCAGGCCGACGTGCTGGCCGGCAACCGGGCCGGCGACGACTGGTTGCTGCTCGACGTGATTCCGCTGTCGCTGGGGTTGGAAACCATGGGCGGACTGACCGAGAAGGTGATCCCGCGCAATTCCACCATTCCCACCGCGCGCGCGCAGGAGTTCACCACCTTCAAGGACGGCCAGACCGCAATGAGCGTGCACGTGCTGCAGGGCGAGCGCGAGCTGGCGGCCGATTGCCGTTCACTGGCACGCTTTGATTTGCGCGGCATTCCGCCGATGGTGGCGGGTGCGGCGCGCATCCGCGTTACCTTCCAGGTCGATGCCGACGGACTCTTGTCGGTATCCGCGCGCGAGCTGAGCACCGGCGTCGAGACCAGCGTGCAGGTCAAGCCTGCGTACGGCTTGGGGGACGACGACATCACCCGCATGCTTAAGGATGCGTTCACTCACGCCAAGGACGATATGTATGCGCGCGCGCTGAACGAGCAGGTTGTCGATGCCAATGGCCTGATCGCGGCGACCCGCGCAGCGATGCAGGAAGACGGCGCGCTGCTCGAACCCGCCGACCAAGCCGCGATCGAGGCCAGCATCGCCGCACTTGAAAACCTGCTGACGCAACCCGATCATCTGGCGATCAAACGCGGCATCGAGGCCCTGAACGCCGCGACCACCGACTTTGCCCAGCGCCGCATGGATCTGAATGTGCGCCGTGCGATGGCTGGACAGAAACTGGAAACTTTTAGTTAATTCAGCTTGCAAACATCATGTTGAACGACGCCTTCATCGAGAGCCTGCGGCTGCGGCTCGAGGCCCATCCGATCTACGCGGCCGTCCGCACGCCGGACGATCTTCGGGTATTCATGCAGCACCACGTCTATTCGGTGTGGGACTTCATGTCCCTGATCAAATACCTGCAAAACGAAATTGCCCCCGCGCGCTGGCCATGGACGCCGAGCGGCGATGCCTCGGTACAGCGTTTCATCAACGAACTGGTGCTGGAAGAAGAAACCGACATTGCGCTGCCCGGCCATGAAGGCCATACCAGCCACTTCATGCTGTACCTCGCCGCGATGCGCGAAATTGGCGCCGACGCTGATACTCCGGCGCGCTTCGTGCAGATCGTGGCCGGGCAGGGCATCGCCGCGGCGCTGGCTAGCGGTTTGGTGCCCGCGCCTTCCGCCACCTTCACCCGTACCACCTTCGATTTTCTCGACAGCGGCAAGTCGCATACCGTGGCCGCCGCCCTGGCGCTCGGCCGCGAACATGTGATTCCGTCGATGTTCCGCGCCTTTCTGTCGCGCATGGCGGTGACCGAAGTGCAGGCGCCGAGCTTTCATTACTACCTCAACCGCCATGTCCATCTGGACGAGGATTTTCATGCGCCGCTGTCGCTGCGCCTGCTGGCCGCCCTGTGCGGCGACGAGGCGGGCAAATGGCGCGAAGCCGAAGCCGCAGCCGAAGCGGCCGTCAACGCGCGTTTGCTTTTCTGGGACGGTGTGTTAAAAGCTTTGCCCAGTCAGCACGCCCAGGCGGCCTGACCGAATTTCTTTCCGTAGCCCCATAAAACCATGCCTCAACTGATTGTTCTGCCCCACGTCGAACTCTGCCCAGAGGGCGCCGTGATCGATGCCAAAACCGGCGACACCCTGTGCGACACCCTGCTCGCCAACGGCATCGAAATCGAACACGCGTGTGAAAAGTCCTGCGCCTGCACCACCTGTCACGTCATTGTGCGCGAAGGCTTCAATACGCTGGAGGCCTCGACCGAAGAAGAAGACGATCTGCTCGACAAGGCATGGGGTCTGGAGCCGCAATCGCGCCTGTCGTGCCAGGCACGCGTGAACGCAGCCGACCTGGTCATCGAAATCCCCAAGTACACCATCAACATGGTGAAAGAAGGACATTGACATGAAGTGGACCGACACCCTCGATATCGCCATCGAGCTTTCCGAAGCCCATCCAGAAATCGATCCGCGCACGATCCGGTTTACCGATCTGCACCGCTGGGTGATGGAATTGCCCGAGTTCGACGATGCCCCCGAACATTCCGGCGAGAAGATACTCGAAGCGATCCAGATGGCCTGGATCGACGAAATGGAATAACAGAACGGCCGGAAAATCGGGACGCCAAGGAGGCGGCCCAGCGGGCTTCAGCTATCCCGCCCCGGTTTCAGGCTGCGCAGTTTCTTCGTTTCACCCAATCGCTGCTTGCTTTCCAGACGGCGTTTTTTGGAAGCCAGCGTCGGGCGGGTCGGGCGGCGCGGTTTGTCGACTTCGCAGGCTTCACGAATCAGTTCAATCAATCGATCCAGCGCATCGTCGCGATTGCGCCGCTGGCTGCGATAGCGTTCGGCCTCGATCACCAGCACCCCGTCGCGGGTGAGCCGGCGCCCCGCCAGCGTGATCAGGCGCGCGCGCACCGGTTCCGGCAGCGAAGGCGAATGCGCCACGTCAAAGCGCAGCTGCACCGCAGTCGAGACCTTGTTGACGTTCTGCCCGCCCGGGCCCGAGGCGCGCACGAAGTCTTCCTGGATTTCGCGCTCGTCGAGCTCGATCTGGGGGTTGACGCGGATCATCCCGGATAATCCATCAGCCGGCGGCGTTTACCACTTCACCACATGCACGTTGTTGAGGCTGCGTCCCAGAAAGCGCTCGCCTATAGTCTGGAATCTGAGCGGCACATCGGTAACGTAGAAGTCGTAGCGCGGCTCCCCGGGGCCGGGATTGGCGAGCTGCTTGTCGGCCAGCACAGCAGCGACCTGCTCGGCCATGGCTTCGGCGGAATCGACCAGCGCGACATCGTCGCCCACCACCTGGCGCAGCAGCGGTTTCAGCAGGGGGTAATGGGTGCAGCCGAGCACCAGGGTGTCGATGTGCTCGGCCATCAGCGGCTTCAGGTAATCCAGTGCGGTGAGGCGGGTGACCTCGTGGTCGAGCCAGCCTTCTTCCACCAGCGGCACGAACATCGCGCAGGCCTGCGAATGGATGCGCGAATCGGGCGCGTAGTCGTGGATGGCGCGGGCGTAGGCATTGCTGTTGATGGTGGTGGGGGTGGCGATGACGCCGATCTTCTTGCCGCCGCGCGCCGACACCGCGCCGGCGTCGATCACGTCCAGCACCGGCACCGGCGACAAATCCTTGACCACCTGCGCCGCCACCGCCGCCATGGTGTTGCAGGCGATGACCAGCATCTTGACGTCCTTTTCCAGCAGGAACTGCGCGATCTGGGTGGTGAAGTGGGTGATGGTCTCGACCGATTTCACGCCGTAGGGCACGCGCGCGGTGTCACCGAAATAGACGATATTTTCGTAGGGCAGGCGCTCCATCAGTGCGCGCACCACCGTCAGGCCGCCGATGCCGGAGTCGAATACGCCGATGGGGGAATGTGCATTCGTGGACATGGGTGGCAGGATAGCGGGATGAGAAAGACGGCATTTTACCCGCAGGGCTGCCACGCTCTGCATTCTTCGGGAAGGCATCGGGCATGAGCGGCTGCGGTTGCGATTCGGTCTGCAGTACGGCGCCGCCCGATCCGGGCTACCGCCGCGCACTGTGGGTTGCGCTGGTGTTGAACGCGCTGATGTTCGGCGTTGAGCTGGCGGCGAGTTTTTCGGCGCAGTCGGTATCGCTGCTGGCCGACGCGGTCGATTTCCTTGGCGACGCCGGCAACTACGGCGTGGCGTTGTTCGTGCTCGGCCTGGCGCCGGTGTGGCGCTCACGCACCGCGCTGTGGAAGGGCTGGCTGATGCTCGGTTACGGCGTATTCGTGCTCGGCAAGTCGGCCTGGCAGTGGACCGCCGGCGTAGTGCCGGAGCCGTTCATCATGGGCTGGGTGAGCCTCTTGGCGCTGGCGGTCAACGTCGGCGTGGCGGCGCTGCTGTACGCGCATCGCCAGGGCGACGCGCAGGCGCGCTC
>JAGVGD010000128.1 GCA_020057245.1 Thiobacillus sp.
CGCCGGCAGCCAGCGCGATCCAGCTGGCGCCTTCTGCCGCTTCGGGCAGCGTGTGCGCGGGCGCGGCGAAGCGGGGCGAGCCGAGGCGGTAGGTTTGATCGTTGATCGTGCCTTCTACGCCGAGCCCTGGGGTGTTGCGGATCTGGCTCGCGGTGAGCGTTGACGCGGCCGCTTCACGCAGCGCGCGCGCGATGGGATGTTCCGAGCCCGCTTCGAGCGCCGCGGCAATCCCGCTCACTTCGTCTTCGGTGTGTCCGTTCAGCGCGATCACCCGCCGCACCGACAGACGCCCCTGCGTCAGGGTGCCGGTCTTGTCGAACACCAGATCGGTGGCGCGCGCCAGGGTTTCCAAGGCGTGGCCGCGCGTGGTCAGCAAGCCCAGTTTGGTCAGCCGCCCGGTGGCAGTGGTCAGCGCCGCGGGGGTGGCCAGGCCCAATGCGCAGGGGCAGGTGACGACCAGGATCGACACCACGATCCACAGCACTTTCGACGGGTCGATGACGTACCACACGATACCGACCAGCACAGTGATCACCAGCAGCAGACCGACGAACCAGGCGGCCGCGCGGTCGGCCAGCTGGCCGATGCGCGGCTTTTCGCTCTGCGCGCGGTCGAGCAGGCGCACGATGGACGCCAGCCGCGTGTCGGCGCCGAGTTTGTCGACTTTCACCACCAGCGGACTGGCCTGATTGAGGCTGCCGCCGACCACTTTCGAATGGACGGTTTTGGTCACCGGCAGCGATTCGCCGGTCAGCATCGCTTCGCTGACCGCGCTGTCGCCCTCCACCACCACGCCGTCAGCGGGCAGGGTTTCTCCGGGGCGCACCAGCACGTGATCGCCCACCGCCAGCCGTGCCACCGGCACCTGTTCTTCGTCGCGCAACGGCCAGTTGGGCAGGCGCGTGGTGGCGGCCGGGATCAGTTTCACCAGTTCTTCCACCGCGGCGCCAGCACGGCGGCGCGCATTCATTTCGAGGAAGCGCCCGGTCAGCAGCAGAAAAATGAACATGGTGACCGAGTCGTAATACACCTCGCCGTGGCCAAAAAACGTGGCGTACACGCTGGCGATGAAGGCCGTGCCGACACCAAGCGCCACCGGTACGTCCATGCCCAGGGTGCGGCGCTTGAGGTCGCGCCAGGCGCCGATGAAGAACGGCCAAGCCGAATACAGCACCACCGGAATGGTCAGGATCAGGCTCGCCCAGCGCATCAGCAGGCGGATGTCGTCGGTCATGTCGGTGGCGGTGTAGCTCGGCAACGCGTACATCATCACTTGCATCATGCCGAGGCCGGCGATGGCCAGCCGCTTGATCGCGGTGTTGCGCTCGCGCTTGTAGATGTCGTCGGAGCGGCCGGGGTCGAACGGGTGGGCGATGTAGCCGATGTCGGACACCGCTTTGAGGATGGCCGACAGCTGGATCCGGCTGTTGTCCCAGCGCACCCGCGCGCGGCGGGTGGCGTAGTTGATCTCCACCGACAGCACGCCGGGTAGTCCCGCGATGTGGCGCTCGTTGAGCCAGATGCACGCGGCACAGACGATGTTTTCCAGAATCAGCGCGGCTTCTCGGATGTTTTCCGCCTCGACGCGCACGAAGCTTTCCTGGATTTCCGGCAGGTCGTACAGACCGAGTTGCGCGAGTTCGGCTTCGGCCGCCTGCGGCGTGGCGGGTAGCGCGGTGCGGTGGGTGTAATAGGCGCCCTGGCCGCTGTCGATGATGGTCTGCGCCACCGCCTGGCAGCCGCGGCAGCAGGCCTCTTTCGTTACGCCTTCGAACTGGATGGGGTAGCGGGCGCCGTCAGGCACCGGCAGGCCGCAGTGAAAACAGTCCGAAAAAAAAGGGGCGTCCGTGAGCCGAGGAGAGCTGCTCACGAAACGCCCCGCAAGAAAGTGCTGTAACGCAACGCGTCCGGGAGAGAGGTCGGACCCATCGCCAGCACCGGGAAAACCCGGACGGCAAAACCGGAACCGGCAAGCTTGAGGGCACGCGGACTGTTTGTTGTCCGGGCCGCGGAGGATGGGCTTGCTGCTGTAAGCAACGCCGATCCGGCTTGTGTCGAGTTCGTGTGTTGAGCCATTCTTCCTTACCGCCCTGTTACCCGGCGTGCGATGCTGCATCCGGTCAATCGGCCATTATAAAAGCGGGAGCGGTCTGAACCTGCACCGCTTGTTTGATGCGCCGACAAGACAATAACGGTATTGAAGATATGCATATCATAATATAACCCTGTTTTGGAATGCAAGCCCGTACGCATCCGCTACCATGCGGGCATGAACGAATGTCACCCGGACTTCAGCGTCTTCCCGCCGGTCGAGCGCGCACTGACCGAGCCGAACGGCCTGCTGGCGCAGGGCGGCGATCTGTCGGTGGAATGGCTGCTGGACGCCTATTGCCATGGCATCTTTCCCTGGTTCAATCCCGGCGAGCCCATTCTGTGGTGGAGCCCCGATCCGCGCATGGTGCTGCTGCCGGGCGATATCCGCGTCACCCGCTCGCTGGCCAAACGCATGCGCAACGGCGGCTTCGAACTGCGCGTCGATAGCGCATTCGCCGACGTGATGCGCGCCTGCGGCGCACCGCGCCCGATTGAACCGGGTGGGGGCGCGTCCGGCACCTGGATTTCGGAAGCGATGGTGGTGGCATACAGCAGACTGTTCGACGCCGGCTATGCGCATTCGGTGGAAACCTGGCACGACGGCCGGCTGGTGGGCGGGCTGTATGGCGTGGCCATCGGCCGCATGTTTTACGGCGAGTCGATGTTCAGCCGTGTGCCGGATGCGTCGAAAATCGCGCTGGTGCGGCTGGCGCAGCAGTTGCAGCATTGGAACTTCGGCATGATCGACTGCCAGATGGAGACTGAGCACTTGTCCAGCATGGGCGCGCGCACCCTGCCGCGCGCGGCGTTCGTGGCGCGGCTGGCGGAATTGGTAAACTTGCTGCATCGACCCGGCCCTTGGACCTTTAACGTTTAATGCACCCGACTGAGCCCCCGTTCCAGCGCATCCAGTTTTACCTGACCGCGCCTTACGACTGCAGCTACCTGCCGGGTCAGCGTTCGCGTTCGCAGGTCGCCACCCCCACCCACCTGATCGACCCCGATGCCTACAGCGCGCTGATTCGCGCCGGCTTTCGCCGCAGCGGCCAGTTCACGTATCGCCCGCATTGCGAGGCTTGCCGCGCCTGCGTGCCGGCGCGGGTGAGGGTGGCCGAATTCGTTCCCAACCGCAGCCAGCGCCGCTGCGAAAAACGCAACCGCCATCTCGCCGCGCGCTTCCTGCCGCTCGATTACCGGGAAGAACATTTCGAGCTGTACCGGCGTTACCAGGCCGCGCGCCATCTCGGCGGCGGTATGGATCGCGACGACGCCGACCAGTACCGGCAGTTTTTACTGTCGTCGAATGTCGACAGCGTGCTGGTGGAATTCCGCGATGGCGAGACGCTGGTGATGCTGGCGGTGATCGACCAGATCGACGATGGCCTGTCGGCGGTCTATACCTTTTTCGACCCCGCGCGCGAAGCCGACAGCCTGGGCGTGTACGGCGTGCTGTGGCAGATCGAACTGGCGAAACGGCTGGAACTGCCGTACCTGTATCTCGGTTACTGGATCGAGGCCAGCCGCAAGATGGCGTACAAGAAACAGTACCCGCCGCTGGAAGGCCTGCTCGACGGGCACTGGCAACTGATCACGCCGGCCTGAGCCGATTGCCCCGCGTGTCTCCGCTGCGAGCGAACGGGGCTTAGTGCCGGATGCCCGGCGCGTTCATTTTTTGTCCCTGGTTGATGACGGCCAGTGCAATTTCCAGATCGCCGTATTCGGATGCGTCCGGCGGCAGTTCGTTGGCGCGGATGGCGACGTTGCACCACTGGAAGCGTTTGCGGATATCCCAGATTTCTCCGCGGCTGGTGCGCCAGGTCGGGAAGTGGGCGAACTGGCCTTGGGTTTCTGTCAGGTACTGGCCGCGAATCCACTTGTTGGCGCCCAGGCTGTGGCAGTCCATGCAGGCGAAATTGAGCTGGCCGATTTTGCGTGTCATCAAGGCGTTGCCGCGCTGGATCGCCGCGACCGAGTCTTTCGATTGAGTGTCCACCTTGATCGGCGTGCCGTTGGCGAGGTAGCGCAGAAAAATGGACAGGTCGATGTTGTCCGCGCTTTGCATCAGCAAAGTGTCGCCGGTGGTGCTGCGCGCGTGGCGCGCGATGAACTCCTCGACCCCGATGACTTTTTTCAGGCGCGCTTCGTAGCGGGGCATGCTGGCAGCCCAGCTCTTGAAGTCATTTTTTGGCGTGAAATGGCAATGGCCACAGGATTTTCCGCTGGCGCCGGCGCGCGAAAAAACCAGTGCGCCGCGTTCTACTGCGGCCATGCCATCGTTGGTAAAGGGATCCAGGTTGTCGCGGGTGTCGACCGGAGCCGGGCGGGTGGCGGGGTTCTCCAGCGCATCCTTGAACGTGCTGGGTTCCTTGAGCGTTTTCAGGAAGGCCACGATGTCCTGGATTTCCTGCGCGCTGAAGAGTTGGTGGGCACCCCACGGCGGCATCAAGGATTGCGGGTTGACGCTGCGCGGGTCGTACACATAATTGAACAGCCACTGGTCGGACCGCCTCCAGAGGCCGATGGTGGACAGGTCAGGCCCGACGCTGCCGGGCAGCGCGGGCGTGGTCTTGCCCATGACATGACACGCCACGCAACTGCCGCCGCGAGTGCGGTCGAAAGCAAGCTTTTCGCCGTTTTGGGGGTCGCCGGCAAGCGGGCCAGCCAATGCGGGCGGCGGCGCGTAGGCGGACGATGCGGTGTGCACCAGCGTGTTGTAATCTTTCCAGTCTGCGCGCGTCCAGTTGCTGTAACGCAGCCAGGGCGTGGCGGCGGCGGATTGCGTCAGATCCATCGGGACCGGCGCGGCGGCGCCGGCAGGCGGGAGCGCCGCCAGCACGCCCACACCCAACAAGGCCAACCATGACATGCGTGCGAACCGGACAGTTGAAAACTTCATTCTCGGGACTCCCTTTGTGATCAAGCGGAGCGCTCCAACCGGTGCGTCGTGCCACGGGTGCGGGCGATCTCCTGCTCAATATAGTTGACTGCGCTCAGATGAACGAGTCGAACATCGCGTCAGGATGGCAGGTGCAGACAGGGCTGTTGATTGCGGTCTGCATGATGCTGGCCGGTTGCGCGCTGAGCGTCAGCCATTCCAGGGCGCTGCTTCCGGTCGAGGGCTTCGTGCCGCTCGCATCCGATCCGCGCATCCAGGTCGAGCCCGGCTACGAGGCCTTTGGCGAGCGCGTCGCCGAGGCTTTGCCGCAGGCCATGGCGCAGGTCGAGGCCGCGCATTATCTGGCGTTTGCCAGCTCGCCACGCGTGTATGTGTGCGGCACCGACGCCTGCTTCAAGCGCTACGTGCTGACGCCCAAACTGTCCGCTGCGGTGGTGCCGGATAACCGCCTTTTCCTGTCGCCCAATCTCGATGGCAAGGAACGCAGCCGCCTGCCCGCGCTGCTGACGCACGAATTGGCGCATCTGCATCTGGGGCAACGCATCGGCCACTACAACAGCAGCCTGCCCGTGTGGTTCCACGAAGGCTGGGCGTCGCTGACCGCGAATGGCGGCGGGGCCGAATTTGTTACCGACGCGCAAACACAGGCGGCGATCCGCGCCGGGCGGTGGGTGAATCTGAGCCTGCGTGATGCCCCCGGCAAGCGCCACCGCGCCGCTTCTTCCAATCTCAGTGTCTTCGAGTTTTACCGCCAGTCCATGCTGCTGGTCGGCTGGCTGAAAACGCAGGATGAAACGCGCTTTCGCCAGCTGGCGCTGGCAGTGCAGGACAATGCCGATTTTGAAATCGCCTTCTGGGATATCTATGGCCAGGCGCCTGCCAGCAAGCTCGCGGGCTATTACGAAGGTGTTCTAGGCGATAATCTACCCGTTCAAGCAGCCCCCGCCCAACCATGAAACCCTACCTCGACCTGATGCGCCACGTGCTCGAGCACGGCACCCGAAAAGACGACCGCACCGGCACCGGCACCCTGTCGGTGTTCGGCTGGCAGATGCGCTACAACCTCGCCGAAGGCTTTCCGCTCGTCACCACCAAGAAATGCCACCTGCGTTCCATCCTCCACGAACTGCTGTGGTTTTTGCAGGGCGACACCAACATTCGCTACCTGAAGGAAAACGGCGTCTCGATCTGGGACGAGTGGGCGGACGAGAACGGCAACCTCGGCCCGGTCTACGGCCACCAGTGGCGCAGCTGGCCGAAGCCCGACGGCGGCACCATCGACCAGATCAGCGAAGTGGTGAAGACGCTCAAGACCAACCCCGACTCGCGCCGCATCATCGTCTCGGCGTGGAACGTGGCCGATCTCGACAAGATGGCGCTGGCGCCGTGCCACGCTTTCTTCCAGTTCTACGTCGCCGACGGCAAACTGAGTTGCCAGCTGTATCAGCGTAGTGCCGACATCTTCCTCGGCGTGCCGTTCAATATCGCCAGCTATGCCTTGCTGACGCTGATGATGGCGCAGGTGACCGGCCTCGAGCCGGGCGACTTCGTCCATACCCTGGGCGACGCGCACCTGTACTCCAACCATCTCGATCAGGCGCGCGAACAGCTGAGCCGCGCGCCGCGCCCGTTGCCGACCATGACGCTGAATCCTGAAGTGAAAGACATCTTCGCGTTCCGCTTCGAGGACTTCACGCTCAGTGGCTACGACCCGCACCCTGCGATCAAGGCGCCGGTGGCCGTATGAGTACGTCGAAGCAACCCCGCATCAGCCTCATCGTCGCACTCGCCAGGAACCGCGTGATCGGCATCGAAAACCGTTTGCCCTGGCGGTTGCCGGAAGACCTCGCCCACTTCAAGGCGCTGACGCTCAACCACCCAATTTTGATGGGTAGAAAAACTTTCGAATCGCTCGGCCGCCCGCTGCCCGGGCGTACCAATATCGTCATCACCCGCAATCCTGACTACTGCAAGGAGGGTTGCCTGGTCGCCGATTCCATCCCCGCTGCCATTGCGCTGTGCAAGGACGTGGATGAGCTTTTTTTCATCGGCGGCGCCGAGCTCTACGCCCAGGCTATCCCGCTCGCCGACCGGCTGTATCTGACCGAAGTCGATATCGAAGCCGAGGGCGATGCCTGGTTTCCCAACTACGACCGTAGCGTGTTCAGGGAAGTCTCGCGCGAATCGCACGTGGGCGAGAAGGGCGATGCGCTGGGGTTTGATTTTGTAGTGTACGAACGCAAGTGATTTGATGAGCCGGCCGTCGTTCGGACGGCGTGAATGGAAGCGAGAAAAATATGAGCAATGCACCCAAGTGCCCGCAGTGCGGTTCGGAATATGCCTACGAAGACGGCGCGATGTACGTGTGCCCGGAATGCGCGCATGAATGGCCGCAGGATGCGGCAGCAAGCGTGGAGGCGGTGCGGGTCGTGCGCGACTCCAATGGCAATACGCTGCAAGACGGCGATACGGTGACGGTGATCAAGGACCTGAAGGTCAAGGGCTCGTCGCTGGTGGTCAAGGTGGGGACCAAGGTCAAGAACATCCGCATCGTCGAAGGTGATCACGATATCGATTGCAAGATCGACGGCATCGGCCAGATGGGCTTGAAGTCGGAGTTTGTGCGGAAGGTGTAGGGCACGCGGATTTCAGCTGATGACGCTGCAAACAAAAACGGGGCTGCGGCCCCGTTTTTGTTTGCAGCCATTTCCCGATCAGCCCAGCACTTCGGCCCAGATGTTTTGCGACCACGATTCGGCGTAGTGGAAATTGGCCTCGTCGCCCGTGCTGGTGGCGCCGCCTTCGGGCTGGCTGACGTAGCCTTTGCCGGCCTCGAAGCGGTAGACGTTGGCGACGTGGCCAGCGGTGCTGCCGGAAGTGGCGGAGTAGCAGGTGTTGGCGACGACCGGGATGGGGTCGGGCGCGCGCCCGGCCAGCAGGTCGACGATGGCGGCAGCGCATACCTTGGCGTGGTTGGTGGCCATGTGGCCGGACTTGGGCAGGTTGGACTGCACCGAGTCGCCGAGGATGTGGACGCTGGGCGCGGCGGTCGATTCGAAGGTGGCGAGGTTGACGGTGCACCAGGCCTTGTTGCTGTCGTTGCGTGCGCCAACCAACTCGCAGACGGTGCCGGCACGCTGTTTCGGCACCACGTTCAGCACGTCGCCCCTGACGTCGTCGAACTCGGTGGAGACAGTCATCTTGTTGCCGTCCACCGCGAGCGGGGCGTTGTTGGGGCGGTAGTCGATCATGCCCGGGTAGAAGGTGTTCCAGGCCCACATGAACAGGGCCTTTTTGGAGGCGATGTCGGGATTGCCATCGAGCAGAATGATCCTGGACTTGGGCTTCGCCTGCTTGAAGTAGTAGGCCACCATGCAGGCGCGCTCGTAGGGGCCGGGCGGGCAGCGGTAGGGCGCGGCCGGCACCGACATCACGAAGGTGCCGCCATCCGGCATGGCTTGCAACTGCTTGCGCAGCAGCGCGGTCTGCGGGCCGGCCTTCCAGGCGTGCACGACCTTGCCGGCGGCTTCGGCTTCCTGAAAACCTTTGACGCTGTCGGTGAGGATTTCGATGCCGGGGGCGAGCACCAGGCGGTCGTAGCCGATGCTGACGCCACCCTGGGTTCTGACGATGCGCTTGTCGGCATCGATGGCGACGACGCTGTCCTTCACCATGCGGATGCCGTGCTTCGGCAGCTTGTCATAGCTGTGGGTGATGTCGTCCATGCTGCGCAGGCCACCCAGCACCCAGTTGGAAAACGGGCAGGAGACAAAGTTGTCGTTCGGCTCGATCAGGGTGACGTCGAGGTTGGGGCCCCACTGGCGCAGGTATTTGGCGCAGGTGGCGCCGCCGAATCCGGCCCCGACCACGACGACATGGCCGCGGGCCGCTGCACCGGACTGGCTGGCGCAGCCGGTGAAGGCAAGCGCGGCGCCGGCGCCGGACAGTTTCAGAAAATCGCGACGATTCAGGCTCATGATGGATTTCCTCCGTCGGGGTTACTGCAGGCTGGCGAAGTAGGCGGCCAGGGCTTCGGTTTCGGCGTCGGTATAGCCGGCGGCATGGCGCTTCATGATGGACGACAGGCGTTTGCCGGATTTGAATTCCTGGAGGCGCTTCACGAAATCGTCCTGCTTGAGGTCGACCAGGCTGGGAATGGTGCCGAGGCTTTTACCGCCGGGACCGTGGCAGGACATGCAGGTGGC
This sequence comes from Thiobacillus sp., assembly GCA_020057245.1. Lineage (GTDB taxonomy): Bacteria > Pseudomonadota > Gammaproteobacteria > Burkholderiales > Thiobacillaceae > Thiobacillus. The sequence continues at coordinate 9,196 of JAGVGD010000128.1, forward strand.
CGCGATGACTTCGGTGTGCCGGTCGGCCGCGCTGGCGGCGCTGGTCAGCCCGAGGCCAATGAGGCTGGCGGCGATCAGGGTGGTTGTCTGGTTCATGGGCACCTCCAGGGAAGCGGGTGAAAGAAGGGCGGCAAGCCTTGAAACCGGCGGCGCGTTGGGAGGCTCAACCGCGCTTCTCATGCTGGCGCAGTTGGCCCGATATTCAACAAGACTTTGCTTATATAGCGCGCCCTGCAAGCACGCCGATCCGGCCCGTATCAGAAGGCCTCACTCGTATCCCAGCTACAGACCTCCCGCTTTCCGGCTGGCCGGGAACACGCTATTGCAACTCGACACCTAGTCGAGTTCGGGCTCCGCTGCCGATTCCTGTGCGCGCTGCACGGGACGCCGCCCAACCTGGATGTTCAGCACCCGCGATTGCTGCTTGCGCGACACCGTCAGCTGCGCCTGCGTACCCGGTTGCAGCGCGGCGATCAGATTGAGCAGGCTTGCCGAGTCGGTCACTTTTTTGCTGTTGACCGCCAGCAGAATATCGCCCGGGCGGATGCCGCCCGTATCGGCCGGGCCGCCTTTCAGCACGCCCGCGATCAGCGCGCCTTCGGCATTTTGCAGGTTGAACGACTCGGCCAGTTCGGGCGACAGGTCCTGCACCTCGACGCCGACCCAGCCGCGCGTGACGCCGCCGGACTGGATGATCTGTTCCATCACCTGGCGTGCGATGCTGACCGGGATGGCGAAGCCGATGCCCTGCGAGCCGCCGGTACGCGAATAGATCGCGCTGTTGACTCCGACCAGATTGCCGTTCGCATCCACCAGTGCGCCGCCCGAGTTGCCGGGGTTGATGGCGGCGTCGGTCTGGATGAAGTTTTCGAAGGTGTTGATGCCGAGATGGGTGCGGCCGAGCGCGCTGACGATGCCTGCAGTCACGGTCTGGCCGACGCCGAATGGATTGCCTACTGCCAGCACCCAGTCCCCGACCTTGAGGCTGTCGGCCTGGGCGAAGGTGATGGCGGGCAGTTTGTCGGCATCGATTTTCAGCACGGCGAGGTCGGTGTCCGGATCAGTGCCCACCACGCGGGCAGGCAGGGTCTGGCCATCCGCCAGCGCGACCTGGATTTCGTCGGCGGCCTCGACCACATGGTGATTGGTGAGAATGTAGCCATTCGCACTGACGATCACGCCCGAGCCCAGGTTGGAGGCCTGGCGCGGACGCGCATCCGACCGGTCGCCGAAGAAATAGCGGAACACCGGGTCCTGTTGCGCAGGGTGCGCCGGGCTGCGGATGGTTTGTTGGGTAAAGATGTTCACCACCGCCGGGATGACTTTTTGCGCCGCCGCCGCGAACGATTCGCTCGGCTCATGCCGGCTGCTCGCATGCTGGGCCTGCTGGATGGTCAGGCTTTGCGGTTCCGGCTGCTTGTGCAGCAAATCGGGCTTGAACAGGGTGACGACGAACAGCACGCCCAGCGCCACGGTGGCAGATTGGGCGAAGAGCAACCAGATTTTGCGCATATTCATTAAATTCAGTGACTTGGCGTAAGTTGCCACACCGCGATTATAGCTGTGGGCGAAGCGCGCACTCTTCAATACCCATAACGGGCTTCCGGTGAGGGCGGCAAATTGGTTAGAATGCTGGCTTTATCGCAACACGTTCAGGTCAGGTAATCATGAGCCAGGAAGTCGATGGACAAAAAATGAACCCAAGTAAACGCAAATTTCTGATTGCCGCGACCAGCGCAGTCGGCGGTGTTGCAGCGGCCGCGGTCGCCATTCCCCTGGTGATGAGCATGCAGCCGAGCCAGCGCGCAAAGGCAGCAGGCGCGCCGGTCGAGGTGGATATCAGCAAGGTCGAGCCGGGCATGATGCTGACGGTCGAATGGCGCGGCAAGCCGGTGTGGGTGGTCAACCGCACCAAGGAAATGCTCGCCAAGCTGCCCACGATTGATGGCCTGTTGGCTGACCCGAAAAGCGAGCAGCCGCAACAGCCCGAGTATTGCACCAACGCCACCCGCTCGATCAAGCCGGAATATCTGGTGGCGGTCGGTATTTGTACCCACCTGGGTTGCTCCCCCACGTATCGCCCCGAAGTGGGCGCGGCTGATCTGGGCGCAGACTGGCCGGGCGGCTTCTTCTGCCCCTGCCACGGTTCGCGTTTTGACCTCGCCGCGCGCGTGTTCAAAGGCGTGCCTGCCCCGACCAACCTGGTGATTCCGCCTCATCAATACATCGGCGACGCCAAGCTGCTGATCGGCGAAGACGCAAAAGGAGCCTAAATAAATGTCTGCCCTGCAAAAAATGATGGGTTGGATCGACGACCGATTCCCGCTCACCTCCACGTACAAGGCGCATCTGTCCGAGTACTACGCACCCAAGAACTTCAACTTCTGGTACTTCTTCGGCTCGCTGGCGCTGCTGGTGCTGGTGCTGCAGATCGTCACCGGCATTTTCCTGACCATGAACTACAAGCCGGACGCGGATCTCGCATTCATGTCCGTCGAGTACATCATGCGCGACGTCGACTGGGGCTGGCTGATTCGCTACATGCACTCCACCGGCGCGTCGATGTTCTTCGTCGTGGTCTATCTGCACATGTTCCGTGGTCTGATGTACGGCTCCTACCGCAAGCCGCGCGAACTGATCTGGATCTTCGGCGTGATGATCTATCTGGCGCTGATGGCCGAAGCCTTCCTCGGCTACCTGCTGCCGTGGGGCCAGATGTCGTACTGGGGCGCCCAGGTGATCGTGAACCTGTTCGCCGCCGTGCCCTTCATCGGTGAAGACCTGTCGATCTGGATTCGTGGCGACTACGTGATCGGCGATGCCACGCTGAACCGCTTCTTTGCCTTCCACGTCATTGCTCTGCCGCTGGTGCTGCTGGGTCTGGTGGTGGTGCACCTGGTTGCGTTGCACGAAGTCGGCTCCAACAACCCCGACGGCGTCGAGATCAAGAAACACAAGGATCCGGTCACCCACATTCCGCTCGACGGCATCCCCTTCCACCCGTATTACACGGTGAAGGACATCGTGGGCGTGATCGTCTTCCTGATGGTGTTCTCGGCGATCATGTTCTTCGCTCCGGAAATGGGCGGCTACTTCCTCGAAGCAGCCAACTTTGTCCCGGCCGATCCGCTCCAGACGCCGCAGCACATTGCGCCGCTGTGGTACTTCACCCCGTTCTACGCGATTCTGCGTGCGGTGCCGCCGCTGTTCGGTTCGCAGTTCCCCGGCGTGGTGGCAATGGGCATGTCGATCGTGCTGATGTTCTTCCTGCCGTGGCTGGATCGCAGCAAAGTCAAATCGATCCGTTATCGCGGCCCGATTTACAAAGTCGCACTGGCACTGTTCATCATCTCCTTCGTTGGCTTGGGCTATCTTGGCCTGTTGCCGTCCACTCCCGTGGCGACGATTTTTGCCCAGGTGTTCTCAGTGATCTACTTCCTGTTTTTCCTGCTGATGCCTTGGTATACCTCGATTGATAAAACCAAACCGGAACCAGAAAGGGTGACTGGCTAAATGAAACGCTTGAAGAACTTTCTTTTACTGCTGGCGGCTGCTCCCGTTCTGGCTTTTGCATCGGCCGGTGGTGTCCACCTGGACAAGGCGCCGGTCAACCTGGCTGATCAGGACTCCCTGCAACGCGGCGCGCGCATGTTCGTCAACTACTGTCTCAACTGCCACAGTGCAGGCGCCATGCGCTACTCGCGACTGCAGGACATTGGCCTGACCGAAGAGCAGATCAAGGACAACCTGCTGTTCGCTGCCGATAAGCCGGGCGAACTCATGAAGGTTGCCATGACCAAGCGCGAGGCCAAGGCCTGGTTCGGTGCGGCGCCTCCCGACTTGAGCGTGATTGCCCGTTCGCGTGGCGCCGACTGGTTGTATACCTATCTGCGCACGTTCTATCGTGACGACAGCCGCGCCACCGGGTGGAACAACCTGGTGTTCGACAAGGTCGGCATGCCGCATGTGCTTTGGACGCTGCAAGGCGAAATGGTGCCGGTCCACAAGATGCATGGCGAGCACGAAGTCATCGAGCGCCTTGAATTGGCCAGGCCCGGTAGCGTGACGCTGGCCGAATACGATGCCCAGGTCGGCGATCTGGTCAACTATCTGGTATGGATGGGCGAGCCCGGCCAGCTCCAGCGCAAGCAACTGGGCCTGATCGTGCTGGCCTTCCTGGCGGTCTTCTTCGTGGTGGCTTACTACCTGAAGAAAGAGTTCTGGAAAGACATTCACTGATCCTGTCTGGTTCTTAGCCAACAGCCGGACTGTGTCCGGCTGTTGACGTTTCAAGCATCTAACACACGCAACATCACAATTAGGGAACCCCCGCCATGATGACCTTGTATTCGGGCAGCACCTGTCCTTACAGCCACCGCTGCCGTATTGTCCTGTTCGAAAAAGACATGGATTTCGAAGTCATCGATGTGGACATGCACAACAAGCCGGAAGAAATCGCCAGCATCAGTCCCAGCGGCAAAACGCCGGTTCTGGTCGAGCGCGACCTGATCCTGACGGAATCCAACATCATCAATGAATACATCGACGAGCGCTTTCCGCATCCGCAGCTGATGCCGCCTGATCCCGTCATGCGTGCGCGTGCCCGCCTGGTGTTGTTCAATTTCGAGCACGATCTGTTCACGCATGTGAACACCCTGCAGCATTCGCTCGGCAAGGCATCGGACAAGGCACGCACGGAAATCCGTGACAGTCTGTCGCAACTCACGCCCATCCTCACCAAGCAGAAATACCTGATGAACGACGAGTTCTCGATGCTGGACGTCGCCATTGCGCCCCTGCTTTGGCGCCTGGAGCATTACGGCATCGAACTGCCCAAGATCGCCGCGCCGGTGCTCAAATACCGCGAGCGCCTGTTCAGCCGCCCCGCCTTCATCAACGCGCTGACGCCGACCGAAAAGGCTCTGCGCAAGTAAGCGCAATCTGGAACAACGGTGGCCGAGCGTTCAACCAAGCCCTATCTGATCCGCGCTCTGTATGAATGGTGCACGGACTCGGGTTACACCCCGCAGCTGCTGGTCTCGGTGGATGCGCACACCCGCGTGCCGATGGGCTTTGTCAAAGATGGCCAGATCGTGCTGAACGTTAGCGCGGGCGCCACCCGCAACCTCATGCTGGACAACGACTGGATCCAGTTTTCCGCGCGTTTTGGCGGGGTGTCGCATGAGATTTCGATTCCGGTGGAACGGGTGGCCGCCATCTTCGCGCGTGAGAACGGCCAGGGTCTGCATTTCGAGCCGGTCGACATCTCCCCTCAGCCCCCTGATTCGACTCCGCCCGAATCGACCGGCGATGCGCCGGTTCCGCCCAAGGGCCGGCCGTCGCTTAAAGTCGTCAAGTAATCCCCGCAAACTCGCGTGCGCATCGTTATAATCTCGCCCGCGCCGCTTTAGCTCAGGGGTAGAGCAACCGCCTTGTAAGCGGTAGGTCGTCAGTTCGAATCCGACAAGCGGCACCACATTCAAAACCCGCATCTTCATCGATGCGGGTTTTTTCATGCCCGCCTATTCAATCCCCAGCCGTTCCAGCCGGTAGCGCAGACTGCGGAAGGTGACGCCGAGTACGCGGGCAGCGGCGGTTTTGTTGAAACGCGTTTGCTCCAGGGCTTCGAGGATGGCGGCGCGCTCCGTTTGGTCGAGATAGTCCTGCAACGGGTATTTGCTGCCGGGTGTGGTGCTGGACGCAGGCAGGGTGGGGGCGAGGTTGAGATCGGCGGCCAGGATGTGCTGGTTGTCGCACAGGGCCAGTGCGCGTTCCAGGGTGTTTTCCAGCTCGCGAACGTTGCCGGGAAAGGCGTAGGCGGCGAGGGCCTTTTCGGCATCGCGGTCGAGTTTGACCTCGGCCCCGCCCAGCTTGTTGAGCAGAAAGCGCGCCATCTCCGGGATGTCTTCGACCCGCTCGCGCAGGCTGGGCATCAGCAGGTCGATGACGTTGAGGCGGTAGTACAAGTCCTGGCGAAAGCGCCCGGCCTCCACCAGCGCTGCCAGGCTCTGGTGGGTGGCGCTGACGATGCGCACGTCGATGGCTTCTTCGGCGGTGGCGCCGACCTTGCGTACTTTCTTTTCCTGCAGCACGCGCAGCAGTTTCACCTGCATCGACAGCGGCAGGTCGGCCACTTCGTCGAGAAACAGCGTGCCGCCATCTGCGGCCTGGAAGAAGCCATTGCGGTCCGCTTCGGCGCCGGTGAACGCGCCTTTGCGGTAGCCGAAGAACTCGCTTTCCATCAGGGTTTCGGGAATCGCCCCGCAGTTGACCGCAATGAAGGGCTGATCCGCGCGGCTGCCGAGGCGATGGATCAGCCGCGCGGCGAGTTCCTTGCCGCTGCCGGATTCGCCCGCGATGTGGACCGGCGCCTGGGTGCGCGCCAGCTTGGCGATGCGCGCGCGGATGTCCTGCATGGCAGCCGACTGGCCGATCAGGTCGCGCGCCGGATC
>JAGVGD010000074.1 GCA_020057245.1 Thiobacillus sp.
CGCTCTTCCGATCTCGGACGCCTGCAGACCGGAACCGCCGTCGAGCCGCCCGCGTTCCAGCCAGAGCGGTTGGCCACCGCGTTGCACCCGGGTATCGAGCTGCAGCGCGCCCTGCGCAAAGTTCTCGCCGGAAGCACGGCGGCCCAGGCAGAGAATGTCCATGCCGATGAAGCGCGCCGCCGCATCCAGTTCGATCCGGCTCTGCATGGCCGCGCGCGCCGCGTCGAACACGATGCTCTCCTGCGGCAGCCATTCCAGCGTGGCGTCCGCGCCCACTGCAAAATCCAGCCGCTGTGTCGCCCAGGGGCCGGCGCTGCGATACCACTTGCCCGCGCCCGGCGTGGTGAGCAAGGCATGCGCGCCTGCGTCCACCTGCACGGCGATGTTCAGTTCGTCGCCCCCGGCGATGCCAGATGGCGGATGCAGCACGATCACATGGCAGACGCCCTCGCCTTCCGGATAGAGCGCTTTCTGCACCCGCAGCGGGCCGACGTGTTCGCGCCGCGTCAGGATCGTGGCGGCGTCGCGCCGCTGAAAATCCAGCGCCAGGCGGGCATGCCAGGTCGGGGCAAGCGCTACATCAAGAGGGGGCACGGCGAGATCCATCGCCGCATCATCCTAGAAACCGCAGTTGGACGCACCTGGGGGTGCGTCTGATCGGGTGTCTGCCGCGAAGCAACGACGCCGCGGGCCCGGGCCCGCAAGGAGGCGCGACAAAGGCAGGCGCACGAGCAGGCGTACCAGCGGGTGCGTAGCGGATTCACCCAGACGGTGAACGTGGCCGAAGGCAAAAAACCCAGTATTCATGCGGTATTCCTCAAGATGACAAGCGGTCAACTGCGGTTTTTAGGATCACACCGACAGCAATTCCCTCACTCCATCCTTCTCCATGTCGGCGCCGGCGCCGTGCTTGATGATCACGCCGCGCTCCATCAGCAGGTACTGGTCGGCCAGCGAGCGGGCAAAATCGTAGTACTGCTCCACCAGCAGGATGGCCATGCTGCCTTCTTCGGCAAGGGTGCGGATGGCGCGTTCGATGTCCTTGATGATGGACGGCTGGATGCCCTCGGTCGGCTCGTCGAGGATCAGCAGCCTGGGGCCGAAGGCCAGCGCGCGGCCGATCGCCAGTTGCTGCTGCTGGCCGCCGGACAGGTCGCCGCCGCGCCGCTTCATCATCTGCTTGAGCACCGGAAACATTTCGAAAATGCGCTCCGGAATCGGCGTGCCGGCAGGACACGTGGCGAGCCCCATGCGCAGGTTTTCTTCCACCGTGAGGCGCGGAAAAATTTCGCGCCCCTGTGGCACGTAGCCGATGCCGGCTTTCACCCGCGCATGCGAAGGCGAGGTCGTGATGTCGCGACCGTCGAACTGGATATTGCCGGACTTGGCCGGCACCAGCCCCATCAGGCATTTCAGCAACGTGGTCTTGCCGACGCCGTTGCGCCCGAGCAGCGTGGTGACTTGGCCCTGCAACGCCGTGAAGCCGACGTCGCGCAGGATGTGACTGCCGCCGTAGTACTGGTTGAGGTTTTCGACTTTCAGCATTCAGCGCCCCAGATAAACTTCGATGACGCGCGGATCGGCCTGCACCGTGGCGAGATTGCCTTCGGCCAGCACCGAGCCTTCGTGCAGCACCGTCACCTTGCCGCCCAGCTGTTCGATGAAGGCCATGTCGTGTTCCACCACCACCAGACTGTGCTTGCCGGCCAGCGTCTTGAACAGCTCGCCGGTGCGTTCGGTCTCGTCGTCGGTCATGCCCGCCACCGGCTCGTCGAGCAGCAGCAATTGCGGCTCCTGCATCAGCAGCATGCCGATTTCCAGCCACTGCTTCTGGCCGTGCGACAGTAGCCCGGCCTGACGGTCGGCCTCGCCGTCGAGCCGGATCAGTTTCAGCGTGTCGCTGATGCGGTCGCGGCCTTCGCTGTTGAGCCAGGCGAACAGGCTGACCCACGCGCGCTTGTCGGTCTTCATCGCCAGTTCCAGGTTTTCGAACACGCTGTGGTTCTCGAAAATGGTCGGCTTCTGGAACTTGCGGCCGATGCCGGCGTGGGCGATCTGCGGCTCGGTCATGCGGGTGAGGTCGAGGGTCTGGCCGAAAAAACAGGTGCCCGTGTCGGGGCGCGTCTTGCCGGTGATGACGTCCATCATGGTGGTCTTGCCGGCGCCGTTGGGGCCGATGATGCAGCGCAGCTCGCCGACGTCGATGGTGAGGTTGAGCTTGTTCAGCGCCTTGAAGCCGTCGAAACTGACCGAGATGTCTTCCAGATAGAGGATGACGTTGTGCGAAGTGTCCAGCCCGGGCTGCAGCATGTGGCCGAATGATGGCGTGATGTCTTCCCACGCCTCCTGCAGTGTCTGTGATTCACTCATGCCGCGCTCCGAGCCTTGATTCGTTTCCATAATCCCACCACACCCTCCGGCAGCCACAGGGTCACGCCGACGAACAGCGCGCCGAGGAAGAACAGCCAGTATTCGGGGAAGGCCACCGTGAAATAGCTCTTCGACAGGTTGACCAGCGCGGCGCCGATCACCGGCCCGATCAGCGTGCCGCGCCCGCCCACTGCCACCCAGATGGCGATCTCGATCGAGTTGGCCGGCGACATTTCGGACGGGTTGATGATGCCGACCTGCGGCACGTAGAGCGCGCCGGCGATGCCGCACAACATGGCCGACAGCGCCCAGATCACAAGCTTGTAATGCAGCGGGTTGTAACCCATGAACATCACCCGCGATTCGGAATCGCGGATCGCCGCCAGCACCCGGCCGAATTTCGAGGTCACCAGATAGCGGCTCAACAGCAGGGTCAGCATCAGCACCAGCGCAGACAGGCTGAACAGGATCACCCGCATTCCCGGCGAAGTGATGTCGTGGCCGAGGATGCGCTTGAAATCGGTGAAGCCGTTGTTGCCGCCGAAACCGGTTTCGTTGCGGAAGAACAGCAGCATCGCGGCGAAGGTGAGCGCCTGGGTGATGATGGAAAAGTACACCCCCTTGATGCGCGAGCGAAACGCGAAGTAGCCGAACACGTAGGCCACCAGCGCCGGCACCGCGAGCACCAGCAGCAGGGTCAGCGGAAACGAATCCGAGACGCCCCAGTACCATGGCAGTTCCTTCCAGTCGAGGAACACCATGAAGTCGGGCAGCAGCGACTGGTAGGAACCGTCGGTGCCAATCTGCCGCATCAGGTACATGCCGAAGACATAGCCGCCGAGCGCGAAGAACACGCCGTGGCCGAGCGACAGGATGCCGGCGTAGCCCCAGATCAGGTCCATCGCCAGCGCGACGATGGCGTAGCAGAGGATCTTGCCGCCCAGCGTGATGACGTAGGTCGAGACATGGAACGGGCTGCTCTCCGGCACCCACAGGTGCAGCGCCGGCATCACGACCAGGGTGATGGCGGCGAACACCGCCAGCGCGATCCAGCCGCTGCGCGGCATGGCGGAAAGCAAACGAATGATGAAAGGGGTGCGCATATCAGTTCTCGACGAAGCGCCCTTTGAGCGCGAACAAACCCTGGGGCCGTTTCTGGATGAAGACGATGACGATGATCAGCACCATGATCTTGGCCAGCACCGCGCCCGACCAGCCTTCGAGGAACTTGGTCACCACGCCCAGCCCCAGCGCCGCCCAGGCCGCGCCCGCCAGCTGGCCGACCCCGCCCAGCACCACCACCAGGAAGGAATCCACGATGTAGCCCTGGCCCATGTCGGGGCCGACGTTGGCGATCTGCGACAGCGCCA
>JAGVGD010000176.1 GCA_020057245.1 Thiobacillus sp.
CGGGGCGGCGGGCGAAGTATTGCGCGCCGACGGCGATCAACTGGTGGTGGCGTGCGGCGCGGGCGCGTTGGCCTTGCTCGAGTTGCAACCCGCGGGCAGCAAGCGGATGACGGCGGCAGCGTTCCTGGCCGGCCGGCCCTGCGTGCCAGGCACCCATTTGGGGCGTTGAGTTGGGGGCGAATTGCCTGCCCCTGTATCATCTGCCGCTTCCGACGCGGCTGGCCCCCCATGACCCGACCTCACTTCCTTAAGCTTTCTCATCATGCGTAATTTGCAAAAACTGGCCGCCGGCATTCTCGAAGAGGTGCTGGCCGGCGCCGCCCTGCACCAGGTGCTGCCGCAGCGCGTGCAGCAATTGCAGACGCCGGGCGAGCGCGGCGCGCTGCAGGATGTGGTGTACGGCAGCCTGCGTCAGCTCGGGCGACTGGATTGCTGGCTGGAAGCCTTGCTGGAGCGCCCGCTGACTGACCCGCAACTGGGATGGCTGTTGCGGGTGGCGATTTACCAGTTGGCTTACACGCGGGCGCCTGCCCATGCCGTGGTGCACAACGCGGTGACCGCCGCGGGCGAAGGCTGGCGGCGCGGACTGGCCAATGCCGTCCTGCGCAACTTCCAGCGCCGCCGCGCCGAACTCGATCAATTGGCGGCTGATCGGCCCTCGGCGCGCTGGTCGCATCCCGACTGGTGGATCGCCAAGCTGCAGACGCAGCACCCGGAACACTGGCAGGGCATCCTCGAAGCCGGCTTGATGCATCCGCCGTTCACCCTGCGCGTCAATGCCCGCCATGGCGATGTGGCGGAATATCTGCAGCGCTTGAGCGAGGCGGGCCACCCGGCGCGGCAAACCGGTGCGGATGCGGTGACGCTCGACAAGGCCGTGTCGGTGCATGGTTTGCCCGGTTTTGACGAAGGCCGGGTGTCGGTGCAGGATGCCGGCGCGCAATGGGCGGCCCGCCTGCTCGATGCGCAGCCGGGCGAGCGGGTGCTGGATGCCTGTGCCGCGCCCGGCGGCAAGACCGGCCATATCCTTGAACGTGCGGATGTCGAATTGACCGCGCTCGACGTCGACGCCGTCCGCCTGGCCCGGGTGCAGGAAAACCTCGACCGCCTGCATTTGCGCGCCAGCCTGGTGGTGGGCGATGCCTCGAACCCCGAGGCCTGGTGGGACGGCCAGCCGTTCGACCGCATTCTGGCCGATGTGCCGTGCAGCGCATCCGGCGTGGTGCGCCGCAACCCCGACATCAAATGGCTGCGCCGTCCCGAGGATATTGCCCAGTTCGCGGCGCAACAGGCGGTGATGCTGGAAGCGCTGTGGCGGTTGCTGGCACCGGGTGGTACATTGCTTTACGCCACCTGCTCGGTATTCCACGAAGAAAACGACGGGCAAGTGCAGGCGTTTTTGACGCGCCACGCCGACGACGCCGTGCGCCGTCCTCTCCCCGAAGTTTTGTCGAATGGATCGCTGTTGCCGGATGCGGAACATGATGGCTTCTATTACGCCCTGTTGCAGAAGACCTGACACCGCGCGGCGCGGCGCGGCATGGGTCTGGCTGACCGGACTGCTGCTGGCGTGCTGGCTGGCAATGGCCCCGGGCGTCGTGGGCGCTGACGACAGCGCAGTCAACAAGGCGCTTCTGCGCGCCACCCCGCAAGGCTATGTGCTGGACGCGGATGTGGAGATCGCACTCAATCCCACGCTGGAAAATGCGCTGAGCAAAGGCATCAACCTGCATTTTCTGCTCGAACTGGAAGTCACCCGTCCCGGCAGCTGGTACTGGTTCGACGAAGACATTGCCGAACCGGTGCGCAAGCTGAGGATTTATTACCACCTGCTGCTGCGGCGGTACGTAGTCGAAAGCGGTTACGTGACCCGCACCGCCGCAACCCTGCCGGAAGCGCTGGCGATGCTGGGGCGGATCAACGACTGGCAGGTGATCGATCGCGGTGCCCTGAAAACCGGCCGGCGCTACGAAGCGCGCCTGCGCTTGCGGCTGGACAAGGAACAGCTGCCGAAGCCGCTGTCGATCGGGGGCGTGAGCAACGAACAATGGGAACTGGCGACGCCTTGGCATAAATGGTCGTTTGATGCGCCCCCCATCCCGGTCAGCCCGCCGCCCGTGTCGCCCTGATGCGCATTCTGATTGTTGCCGCCCTGGTTGCGGGCATCGCGTTGTTGACGCTGCTGTTCTATGCCGGCGGCGACAACGTCATGTTTGCCGACAATCTGTCGGTGGTCTTCATCGTCGGCGGCGTGCTTGGTGCGGTTTTGCTGGTGCTGCTGGGCTGGCGCCTGTGGTGGCTGCAAAAACGCATCCGCCGCGGCGTATTCGGTGCCAAGCTCACACTCAAGTTGCTGCTGATGTTCAGCGCCGTGGCCATGTTGCCGGGCCTGGTGGTGTACGGCGCCTCGGTGTTCTTCCTCAACCGCTCCATCGAAACCTGGTTCGACGTGCGGGTCGACAATGCGCTGGCGTCCGGGGTCAAGCTCGGCCAGGTTGCGCTCGACGACCTGTTGAGCGACCTCAACGTCAAGGCGCAGCGCATGTCGATCTCGCTGTCGGACGAGGGCATGGGCTCGATCATCACCAGCCTGTCGACCCTGCGCGAGCAAAGCACGGTGCAGGAGCTGACCCTGTTCAACGAACGCGGCGGCGTCATTGCCCACGTCAGCGGCGAACGCGGCACCTTGCTGCCGGTGCTGCCCGAGCGCGGCGTGCTGTGGCAGGTGCGCCAGCAGCAGCCTTACAGCCGGATTGAAGAAATTCCTGAGCGGGGGCTCATCATGCGCGTCATCGTGCCGGTGTACACCAGCGAGCTGACGGGTGAAACCCGCGTGCTGCAACTGGTGCAGCCGGTACCTGCGGGCCTCGAACGCGATGCACAGGCGGTGCAGCTGGCGTATCAGGAATACCAGCAGATCGCGGTGTCGCGGCAGGGGCTCAAACGGATCTACGGCGTCGCGCTGACCCTGACCCTGATGCTGGCCCTGTTGATGACCTTCGTCATCGCCTATCTGATTTCGGACCGTCTGGGCGCGCCGCTGCGCACGCTGGCGCGCGGCACCCGCGCGGTGGCCAAGGGCGACTTCTCGCAGATGCAGCCGATTTCCAGCCGCGACGAACTGGGGGTGCTGATCGATTCGTTCAACCGCATGACGCGACAGCTGTCGGACGCGCGCGAACAGGCTGCGCTGAACCATCAGGAAACCGGCCAGGCGAAGGCCTTTCTGGAACGGGTGCTGGCCAACCTGTCTTCCGGCGTGGTGGTGCTGGACGAAGGCCTGAATGTCCTGGCGGTCAACAGCGCGGCTGCGCTGATCCTGGGGGTGGAACCCTCCACGCTGCAGTCGCAGAACCTGGCTGCGCCGCAGCAGGCCGACGATGCGCTGCGCGATTTCAGCACGCGGGTGGCCGAGCGCCTGGCCCGTCACGAAGAAGAATGGCAGGAACAGATCGAATACAACGCCAGCGAGGGCAGGCAGACCCTGCTGGTGCGCGGCACCCATCTGCCGCCGGGGATGGATCGCGGCTACGTGCTGGTGTTCGACGATGTCACCAAGCTGATCAATGCCGAGCGCAACGCGGCCTGGAGCGAAGTGGCGAAGCGGCTGGCGCACGAGATCAAGAATCCGCTCACGCCGATCCAGCTGTCGGCCGAACGCATTGCGCGCAAACTTGGCGGCAAGCTGGAAACGCCGGACGCCGAATTCCTCACCCGCGCCACGCAAACCATCGTCAATCAGGTCGGCGCCATGAAAACCATGGTGGACGCGTTTGCCGGCTATGCGCGGATGCCGCGCGCCAAGCTCGAAGCGCTGGATCTGAATGCGCTGGTGCACGAAGTGCTGGCTTTGTACGACACCCGGGCACTGGGTCTGGAGCTGCATCTCGACCCCGATTTGCCGCGCATTGCGGGTGACTCCACATTATTGCGTCAGGTGATACATAATCTGTTGCAAAATGCGCAGGATGCGCTGAGCGATCACGCGTCCCCCCATGTTGAGGTCTGCACCCGCCTCAATACCCACGCGGTCAATCTGACCGTGACGGACAACGGGGCCGGTTTTCCGGAGCACCTGATGGCACGTTTGTTTGAGCCTTATGCAACCACCAAGGCAAAGGGAACGGGGCTGGGACTGGCCATCGTTAAAAAAATAGTGGAAGAACACCAGGGCAAAATTCAAATAGAAAATCTCAAATCAGGCGGCGCGTCGATACGCGTGTCGCTGCCTGTGTTTGCAGAGGACGGAGAAAGCACGTGAGCGGGCATATCCTGATCGTTGATGACGAAGTAGGGATTCGTGAATTGTTGTCGGAAATCCTCACGGATGAAGGCTATGACGTGCATCTGGCGGAAAACGCCGAAGAGGCGCGGGCGTTCCGCGCGCAACGCCGGCCGGATCTGGTGCTGCTCGACATCTGGATGCCCGATACCGACGGCGTCACCCTGCTGAAGGAATGGGCGAGCAACGGCCAGCTCACCATGCCGGTGGTGATGATGTCGGGCCACGGCACTATCGATACCGCCGTCGAAGCCACCAAGCTCGGCGCCACCGACTTTCTGGAAAAGCCGGTCGCGCTGGCCAAGCTGATCGACACCGTCAACAAGGCCATCAAACGCGGCGTGACGCCGCCGCGCCGCGCACCCGGGATGGACCTGTCCGCACTCGGACGCAGCCCGCAGATCCTCGAACTGAAAAAGCGCCTGACGCAGGTCGGCGGCAACACCGCACCGGTCCTGCTGTCAGGCGAGCACGGCAGCGGCTTTGAAATCTGCGCCCATTTCCTGCACCAGCCCGCCACCCCCTGGATTGAAATCAAGGATCGCGCCCGGCTGCTGTCCGACCCCCTGAGCTTTGCCGCCACGCTCGGCAACGGCACGCTTTATCTGTCGGATGTCAGCGAGCTGGCGCGCCTGGAGCAAAAAGGCCTGGCCTTGCTGCTCGACCGCATCGAAGGCAACGGCGCGCGCCTGGTGTGTTCCAGCAGCCGCAGTCTGGACACCCTGGTGGGGGCGGGCGAGTTCGACAGCCGCCTGTTTTACCGGCTGTCCAGCGTGGTCATCCAGGTGCCGCCGCTGCGCGAGCATCGCGAAGATGTGCCCGACATCGCCAATTTCATGCTGACGCAGCTGGTGGAAACCGGCGTGTGCCCGTTGCGGCGGCTGGCCACGCCGGCCTTGAATCAGCTGCGCAATTTTGACTGGCCCGGCAATCTGCCGCAGTTGAGCAATGTGGTGCGGACCCTGGCCGTGACTACCCTGGCCGGCGAAATCGACGCCACCGACGTCAACCGGGTGCTGGCGCCGATGAAACAGCAGGCGCCCGCCGTCGCCCACGGCATTCCCCTGGACACGCCGCTGCGGGTGGCGCGTGACGCGTTCGAGCGGATGTATTTCGAATACTTGATCCAGAAAGAGGGCGGCAGCATGACGCGGGTGGCTGACCGCGCCGGGCTGGAGCGCACCCACCTCTACCGCAAGCTCAAACAGCTCAATATTCGCCACGGCCGACGCCTGGACGAGAACCTGTGAGCGTGCGCGAGGCCCGGAACCCCCCGTCACAGCGCGTCCTGTCTCCCTCCCTTTACGCCTTGATCCTCATCCCAGCATGAAAATCATCATCCTCGGCGCCGGTCAGGTGGGCGGCAATCTGGCCGAAAGCCTGGTCGCCGAAAACAACGACATCACCATCGTCGACCTCAACAGCGAACGACTGGCCCTGCTGCAGGACCGCTTCGATTTGCGCACTGTGCGCGGCCATGCGGCGCACCCTTCGGTGCTCAAGCAGGCCGGTGCCGATGATGCCGACATGCTGGTGGCGGTTACGCAAAGCGACGAAACCAACCTGGTGGCCTGCCGCATCGCCTCCAGCTTGTTCAACGTACCCACCCGCATTGCGCGGATCCGCTCGGCGGATTTTCTCGGGCTGGATGCCGGCTATCTGGCCGAACACTTCGGAGTCAACGACATCATCAGCCCGGAGCAGGAAGTGACCGATACCCTGCGTCGCCTGATCGAGCACCCGGAAGCGCTGCAGGTGCTCGACTTCGCCGACGGCAAGGTGCGTCTGGTTGCCGTGCGCGCCTATCACGGCGGCCCGCTGGTGGGCCACGAACTGCAGGACATCAAGCGTCACATGCCGAATCTGGAATGCCGCATCCCGGCGATTTACCGCCGTGACCGCGGCATCGTGCCCAAGGGCATCACCGTGATCGAGCCGGGCGACGAAGTGTTCTTCCTGGCGCGCAAGGCCGATATTCCCTCGGTGCTGCGCGAACTGCGCCACCTCGAGAGACCGGTCAAGCGCGTCATGATCGCCGGCGGCGGCAACATCGGGCGCGGCCTGGCGGCGCGGATCGAAAGCAGCTACGACGTCAAGATCATCGATCACAACAAGGCCACCAGCAACCTGCTGGCCGAGCAGCTGCACAAGAGTCTGGTGCTGCAGGGCGATGCCACCGACGAGGAATTGCTGGAGCAGGAAAACATTGCCGCCATGGATGTGTTTTGCGCGCTCACCAACGACGACGAAGACAACATCATGTCCAGCCTGTTGGCCAAGCGCATGGGCGCCAAGCGCGTGATTGCGCTGATCAACCGTTCAGCCTATGTCGATCTGGTGCAGGGCGGCGAAATCGACGTCGCCATTTCGCCGGCGCAGGCCACCGTCGGCCCCTTGCTGTCGAAGATCCGCCGCGGCGACATGGTGGCGGTGCACTCGTTGCGGCGCGGCGCGGCCGAAGTGCTGGAAGCCGCGGTGCACGGCGACGCCAAGACCTCGCGCATGGTGGGGCGGCGCATCGAGGAAATCGAACTGCCGGAGGGTGCGGCGATCGCCGCCATCATCCGCAATGGCGATGTCATCATCGCCCACCACGACACCCTGATTGAGTCGGAAGATCACCTCATCCTGTTTGCGCTCAACAAACGCATCATTCCCAAGGTGGAAAAACTGCTGCAGGTCAGCTTCGGGTTCTTCTGATGTCGCGCATTGCCCCCGTACTGAACGTCCTGTCCAAGGTCATCATCCTGTTTTCGGCCACCTTTCTGGTGCCGCTCAGCCTGTCCTGGATACTCGACGACGGCGCGCAGCGGGCTTACGACGAAGCCATCCTCATCACTTTTTCGGTGGGGATGTTGACCTGGTTTTTTACCCGCAGGGCGCAGCGTGAGCTGCAGACCCGCGACGGTTTTTTGCTGGTGCTGCTGACCTGGACCAGCCTGCCCGCCTTCGCCACCCTGCCGCTGCTGATCTATCTGCCGGAGCTGTCGTTTACCGATGCCTATTTCGAGGCGGTTTCGGGCATCACCACCACCGGCGCCACCGTGCTGTCCGGCCTCGACGCGCTGCCGATGTCGATCAATCTGTGGCGTGGTCTGCTGGTCTGGTTTGGTGGCATGGGCATGATCGTGCTCGCGGTGGCCATCCTGCCGCTGCTCGGTGTCGGCGGCATGCAGATGTACAAGGCCGAAACGCCAGGGCCGATGAAAGACTCCAAGCTCACCCCGCGTATCACCGAAACTGCCAAGGGTTTGTATCTGGTCTATGTCGGTATCTCGCTTGTCTGCGGCACGGCATACTGGCTGGCCGGGATGACCCCGTTCGATGCCGTCATGCACACCTTTTCCACCATGGGACTGGGCGGCTTTTCCTCGCACGATGCCAGTTTCGGCCACTGGAATTCGCAGCTCATCGAAACCGTCGCGGTGGTGTTCATGCTGGTGGCAGGGATCAATTTTTCCACCCACTTCGTCGCCTGGCGGCAACGCTCGGTGAATGCGTATCGGTTCGATCCCGAGATGCGCTGGTTCCTGGCGGTCACGCTGGGCAGCGCACTCATGATCGGGGTTTATCTTTTCGCCATGCAGATTTACCCGGATTTCTGGGCATCGCTGCGATTTGCGCTCTTCAATACGGTTTCGATCGCCACCTCGACCGGGTTTGCCAACACCGATTACAACCTGTGGCCTGCGTTTGCACCGCTGTGGATGCTGTTCCTGTCCGGCTTTGCCTCCTGCTCGGGCAGCACCGGCGGCGGCATGAAAATGGTGCGCGCCCAATTGCTGTTCCGTCAGGGGCGGCGCGAGCTTTCCCGTCTGATTCATCCTGCAGCGCGGCTGCCGGTCAAGCTGGGCGGTCAGGTGGTGCCCAATACCATCATCTATGCGGTGCTGGCATTTGCGTTTTTGTATGTGTTCATCATCATCGTGCTGACGCTGGTGATGACCGCCAGCGGCCTGGAACCGATCACGGCCTTTTCCGCCGTGATCGCCTCGATCAACAACACTGGACCTGGGCTGAACGAAGTGGGCCCGGCCACCACCTATGCGATTCTGACTGACTTCCAGACTTGGGTCTGCACCGTGGCCATGTTGCTGGGGCGGCTCGAGCTGCTGACCATGCTGGTCGTATTCACAAGGACATTCTGGCGTGCCTGATCCATTGGAAAATTTCCTGGCGATGCTCGCCAGCGGCCGCGACAACGCGTTGCTGCGCTTTTCGCTCGGCAACACCTACCTCAAGCAGGGCGACGCGGTGAATGCGGCCATCCACCTGCGCCGTGCGGTCGAGCACGATCCCCAATACTCCGCCGCCTGGAAACTGCTCGGC
Organism: Thiobacillus sp.; assembly: GCA_020057245.1. Lineage (GTDB taxonomy): Bacteria > Pseudomonadota > Gammaproteobacteria > Burkholderiales > Thiobacillaceae > Thiobacillus. Next base: position 8,612 of record JAGVGD010000176.1, read on the forward strand.
AAGGCGCTCGCCGATGCCGCAGCCTGGGACGAGGCGCTGGCGGCCTACCAACAAGGCATCGTCGTGGCGGAGGCACGCGGCGACAAGCAGGCTGCCAAGGAAATGGGCGTGTTCGCCAAACGAATTGAAAAGCAGCTTGGGTTAGAATCCCCCGATTGATTTTTCAGGAGCGACAAATGACGCGGATGGTGAAATGTGTGAAATTGGGCCGCGAAGCCGAAGGCCTGGCTTTCCAGCCGGTGCCGGGCGATCTCGGCAAGCGGATTTTCGAGGAAGTGTCGAAAGAGGCCTGGAGCGGCTGGCAACGCCAGCAAACCATGCTGATCAACGAAAACCGCCTCAATCTGGCCGACCCCAGCGCGCGCAGCTATCTGATGGAACAGATGGAGCGCCATTTCTTCGGCGACGGCAAGGCGGATGCCGCCAACGGCTATGTGCCGCCCAGCAAGTAACCGCATGCACGGGCGATTCCCGCCAGCGCAATGAAAACGGGCTCCTGCAGGAGCCCGTTTTTTCGTCCGCCCAAGGCAGTGCTTACAGCACTTCCCGTTCGATTTCTTCCAGCGTGGTGTGGCGTACGTCCTTGCCCTTGACCATGTAAACCACGTATTCCGACATGTTCTTGGCGTGGTCGCCCATGCGTTCGATCGCCTTGGTGATGAACAGGATGTCGATGAAGACCGAGATGGTGCGCGGGTCTTCCATCATGAAAGTGATGAGGTGGCGCAGGTTGAGGCGGAACTCTTCGTCCACCGCCTGATCCTGGCGTGCAATTTCAACTGCCTTGGTGGCGTCGAGGCGGGCAAAGCTGTCGAGCGCTTTGCGCAGCATGTCGAGCACCAGGTCGGCCATGTACTTCACTTCGCGGAAGCGCGGCAGGCTGATGCGCTCGGACTGGTGAATGACTTTGGCCATGCGTGCGATCTTGGCGGCTTCGTCGCCGATGCGTTCGAGGTCGGTGATGGTCTTGACGATCATCATCACCATGCGCAGGTCGGATGCGGTGGGCTGGCGGCGCGCGATGATATGGGTGCAATCCTCGTCGATGGCGACTTCCAGCGCATTGACATTGTGGTCGTTGGCATCCACCTGGTCGGACAATTCCATGTTGCCGCTGAGCAGCGCTTCGACGGCATTGGTAATTTGTTCTTCGACCAGACCGCCCATTTTCAGCACGCTGGCGCGTACCGCTTCCAGTTCGGTATCAAACTGCTTGTAGGTGTGCTCAGACAGCATCATGTTCATTTCTCCAGAAATCCGTCTCGGATTATATGTTTTGCAATATGACGAGCGTATGAACGGCCCATTTTATCGGGTACTGAAGGGCAGCGCGTAGCGCGTGCCGTCTACGTCGAGATATAGCATCCAGTCGCGTCGCCCGCTGACACAAATCGGCAATGTAATCTCCGCAGCAAATTCGCCGGGCCTGGCGGGACGCAGATCGTAGCGGTTGAATCCCATGTCCATACTGACCATCTGGAATTCTGCGCTCATTTTATGCACGTTCGGCGCGCTGACGCGGAGGCCGAAGGCTTCTAGGGCGACAGGCTGCGCCAGAAAACGCAGACGGGCGGGCGCGCCGCGATGCTGGAAGCTGCAACCGGCGAGCGGATCGGCGCACTGCAGCGCAATGGCTTCGGCCGGGCGCTTGAGCCAGTAACCCGCCACCGCCACGGCCACCAGCGCGACCACCAGCAGCAACGGCGCCAGAACCC
>JAGVGD010000116.1 GCA_020057245.1 Thiobacillus sp.
CGTTGAGGCGCGCCAGCACCCGTGCCAGCCAGGCCTTGTCGACCGCCGCCAGTGCCAGCCGTCCGTCGGGCCGCGTCGCGCCTGCGGCCACATGTACCGTATCCGGATCGTTCACCAGCTTGTCTTCGATCGCATAGGGCAGCAACTGACGCATTTTCTGTCTGCTGCCGCGCGGCAGCAGGGCATGCGTCAGCAACACCAGTTCGGCGGGAATCACCAGTTCGCAGGCGTCGGTACGCGGCAGGGCGGCGAGCGCGGCGCTGCCCGCATCAAGCACCTCGCCGCGCGAGCCCAGCTGACACCACGGCAGCGCCGCGTCGGGTTCGGCATCGGGCCAGGAAGAGGGAATGTGGATACGCAGCAGGCTCATGGTCAGGGTTCGATTGAATCAGATATTTTTTTGCCACACCAGCTTCGGCCAGGCGGTGGTTTCGCGTTCCAGCAAGGCGGCATAACCGACTTTTGCGCGGCCGAAGCGGGCGTGGCCGGAGGCCAGGAAATAACGGCTATCGACGCTCAGTACCGCTTCGTTCACCTGCAACACTGTTTGCGGCAGGCGCGCGCGAAAGTCTGCCAGATCCTTGAAGTGTTGCCGGTTTCGACTCGCTACCAGCGACCTTGCCTGATCCAGCGGCAAATCGGCCACCGCCGCTGCCAGCACTTCCGCCGGCGCCGTGTTGACATTGACCGGCGTCGGCTGCGGCAAGGCGGTAACGAAGGCGCGCAGACGTTCCAGCGTGTCCGCGTCGAAGCCCTTGACGCGGGCGAGCCCGTCCAGCGTCGTCAGCGGCTGGTTGCCAGCGCGGTATGGCGGATCGAGCACCAGATAATCCATGTCTTCGGCGCCGCCGGGATAGGTCACGTCAGCGTCAGGGTCGATCCAGTCGACCACCGCGTTGGCGAGTTCGGGCGACAGCTGCAACAACTCGAGCAGTTTGCGAAACACCGCCAGGTCGCTCGCGCTGGCCTTGCCCTCACGCACCAGGCTGTTGAGGTTGAACAGCCCCTGCTGATCGCTCAGCCCACCCGCCAGTTCGCCGCCCTCAACCGGCAGCGGCGTCAGCGCACTGGCCCAGCCTTCTTGCAGATAATCGACGCTGTTGTCGCGCGCGTCCTGCGCCAGAATCGAGCGCGCCCATTGCAGCGCCGCCAGCATCACGACGCGACTCTGCGCCTGTTCGTTGAGGTTGCTCACCTGGCGCACCCACAGCTGCTGCTGCCACGCCATGAACGAGGCCGCGCTTGCCACCAGCGCGACCACCAGAATGGCGGTGATGACGGCCATGCCGCGCTGCCGCCTCATGGCAGGACGAACACCCGGGTCACGATGATGCCACCGTCGAGTTCGAGCACCACTTCCAGCGCGGCAGGCAGCACGGTCGCCACGCCCGGCAGCGGCCAGCGCGGCTGCCAGTTGCCGCCCGCGTCGAGGTAGCGCAACTCGAAGCGGGCGACCCGTTCCAGCAAGCGATGTATCTGCGGGGCGCTGAGCGGCGCCTGATCCAGTACCGGCCACACCAACTGCTCGAGCGTGCCGTTGTTCAGCCGGTAAGCATGGCGCTGCACATCCGCCGCCACGCCGCTCTGCCAGGCCGAGCCCATGCGGCTCAAGCCCAACAGGGCTTCGTCCGCACGCGCCTGCGGGTTGCCGAGCAGCGCCGGCTGCAGCAGGCCGCCGCTGTCACGTACCGGCCGGCTCACCGCCTGACTCATGTCCTGCTCCAGTTGCGCGAGCGTCAGCGCGATATCGCGCCAGCGCCGGTTGTCGTCGGCGAGATGCGCGCGCGTCTCCAGCACCGAGGTCAGGCCGCGGTAGGCCAGCATCGACATCAGCGCAAAGATCGTCAGCGCCACCAGCACCTCCACCAGGGTAAACCCGCGCGGTCTCATTGCGTTTCCGCCCGTGCCAGATAACCGGTCAAGCGCGCCAGCGCGTAGTCGTCGCGTCCGCCTTCGCCCACGCTGATCTCGATGCGACGGAACAGCGGATTGGGGGTGGTGCTGACGGTTTCGCGCCAGATCAGTTTCATCCCGGCCTGCTCCGCCTCGCCCGAACGTGACCCTACGCCGGGCCAGGCGTGACGCGCCTGCAGTTCGGCCAGATGGTTTTGCGCCACCCAGCCGGCCAGCAGCCGCTGTCGCAATTCGGCCGAACTGTCGGCCAGCATCACCGAGAGGCGGCTGGCGGCGGCGAGCGCGGTCGCCAGGATCGCCAGCGCCACCAGCACTTCGATCAGCGTGAAGCCATGTTGCCGCTGACTCATTCGACGATTCCCTGCGGCCACTCGATCGACACCCGGCCGAGGCGATCACCGCGAATGCGCGCGTGCGCTGCGTTGAGCGCAAGCTCGGCGGTGAACGGCTCATTGCTGCCCGTCGGCAGGAACAACAGGCGCCCGCCCTCCGCCAACGGCGCCTGATTGACCTGCAGGGCCACGACTTGCACGCCGTCTGCCAGCGCGCGCTGCCGCAGCAGGTCGTCGCCGCTCAGTGGTACCCACTGGTTTTCAGCGTCGCGCAGCCAGAAGTGATAGCGCCCCTGCTCCACCGAGAAGCCGATCGGCTCGCCCGCAACGACGGCCTGGTCGCGCGTCTGTTCCAGCAACAAGGCCAGTCGCTCGGTCTCGGTCCTGAGCAGCGCGGTGTCGTCCGGCATCATGCGCACGCTGACCAGCCCCACCATGATGCCTATGATCACCAGCACCACCAGTATTTCGATCAGGGTGAAACCGCGCAGGCTTACAGCTCCCACGAACCGATATCCGCGTTGTTGCCTTCGCCACCCGACGCACCATCTGCGCCCAGGCTGAAGACGTCGATCTCACCGTGCACTCCGGGACTCAGGTACTGATAAGGCGCCCCCCAGGGATCGTTGGGCAGGCGTTCAAGATAGCCGCCGGATTTCCAGTTGTTGGGAATGGTCCCCGAAGTCGGCTTTTCCACCAGCGCCTGCAGACTCTGCTCGGTGGTCGGATAGCGCAGGTTGTCGAGGCGATAGAGGTTGAGCGCCTGCCGGATCGCGGCGATGTCCTGCCTGGCCGCAACGACGCGCGCCTCGTCCGGGCGTCCCATGATCTTGGGCACCACCAGCGCGGCCAGGATGCCGAGAATCGCGACCACCACCATGATCTCGATCAGGGTGAAGCCGCGGGTTGTGCGGGTCATGCGGGCGGGGCTCAATTGCATCGTGCTTCCTTGTGCTTGGGGTGAGTAGTGTTCTGGCTGCATCCGGTTTCAGGGCACGCTCAGGGTCAGGCTGGCCACGCGCTCCGGCGCTTTATCGGCAGCGGCGTACATGTCCTTGAAGCGCGTGATCTGACTGGTCGGATACGGGTCGAGCGCCGTGACATGGCGCGGCGGCACACTCTGGTAGAGCAGTTCCACGCTCACTGTGAATGGCCCGGTGCGCCCCGTCGTGTTCACGCTATAAGTCACCTTGTCGCTGCCGCCGATGAAGTTTGCATCGGTGCCGATTCCCACCACCCGGATATCGCGATCGGTCTCGCCGGGGCTCATGCCAGCGGGCAACAGACGGTTGTCCTTGAGATAGTCCGCCGCGTACATCAGGCGATACGTCAACTGCGCGTGCACATCTTTCATCACAGTCTCGTAAACCTGAACCTGGCCCGACTGGTTGATGGTGTCGTAGTGGGGCTCGTAGCCGACATCCAGGCCAACGATCTCGCCAGACGAATCGAAGTTGCCGGATTCGAACACCAGGTTGCCCGTGCCATCCTCCACCTTGACGTGCAGCCAGGAGCGGCGGCTGGGATAACTGGTGGGAAACTTGTGGCCGGTGAGATTGGTGATCGTCACCGGCACCGTCAGCAGGGTATCGACCCGGCATGGATTGGCGGACAGGTGCGCGGTGTTCTGCGTCAGGTTGTTGCGGCTGCGCACGATCGACGCATCGAGTGCGCTCAGATCCGCCACCAGCCCGAGGGAATTGGTGCCTTCCCGGTCCTGCTTCAGCATCGTCAGCATGAAGCTGTTGCCGCCGCTGAAGTGGTGTTTGCTGAACGGCGACTGGGTGCGATTCGGGCCCTGGTTGGAGAGGCGCACCGGGCCGTCTGCCACCGGCATGTGGCAGGACTGGCATGAGCGGGTAGTACTGAAACTGCTGGCCAGCCATTCCTTGTAAGGCATCTGCTCGGGAAACAACTGGCCGGTGAATGCCTGGGTTGCCGGGTCGATGGCCTCGGTGGTCAGGGTATGGCAGCTTGCGCACAGCTTGCTTTCGCGAATATGCGCGCCATGGACGGGGGTGAAGGCCACCTGGTTGATCATCGGATTGGGGGCGACAGTGGTATACGGTCCGTAAATCTTGCGGGCGCTGCCAGTCTCGTTGCCAATGAGGAAGTTGCCCGAGTAGCTCGCCTCGGTGCCGAGGGTGTCGGGTTCGATACGATGGCACAGCGTGCACGACACGCCATCTTTACCCAGATCGCTGGCGTGCAGATCTGCCAGGGTGAATGGCATGCCTGCCACCTTGGCCTCATACGATGCCATCGGCGCATGGCAGGTCAGGCACTTGCCTTCGATCGCGCCGGCGTGAACCGGGTTGGCGGCGCTTTCCGCCGACACGACCGCGAGGAAATACGGATCGCGCGCCGCGTTGGCCATCATGCTGCCGGACCAGTCGGCGACCGGATCGACCTGCTCGCCGGTCAGTGCGTCGAAGTTGCTCGGCGGACTGACCGTGGTGTCGGCGCGGTGGCAGCTGGCGCACAAACCCGAGCCGGCGAAGCGGGTGGAGGTCGCCGCGCTCAGGCTCGCTTCGGTGAACCCGGGTGGCAGCACCGCCGTGACGGCTGGCGGCACCGAGGCGCCGAGCACGCAATATTCGGTAGGACCGACCGAGGGCGCCGCCGCCGTTCCCGCATCGCCGCCGCCCCCGCAACCGGTCAGCAGCAGACAGTTTGCAGCCAGCGAGAAAAATGCCGCGCGTAGGTATGTCATGAGCGCTTACCCCTTCCAGACCAGCGGGAGCAGAAAGTAGCCCGCGTTGTAAAACACATGCAGTGCAATCGCCGGCAGCACGCTGTCGTGGCGGTCGCGGAAATAGCCGTACAGCAGCGACGGCAACAACACGCTGGCGGCCCATAGCGGCGGATGGCTGATGAAATGCAGCGCGGTGAACAGCAGTGCCACGACCCCATTCGCCAACGTGAATCCGCCGAACTGGCGGCGCCCCCAGGCCCGCATGCGCAACCAGCCCTGCAGCAAGCCGCGAAACAGCAATTCCTCCAGCACCGGCTGCAACAGGATCAGCGAGGCCAGCGCCGCAAGACCCGGCACCGGTACGGGCATATCTCGCCAGAACAGCGCCAGCCAGAAAGCACATCCGGCCAGCAACGCCAGTCCGAAACGCGGGTCGGCACACCAGTCCCACCCTGCCCGCAGACCAAGATCCCGCATCCAGCCTGGGCGTGCAGCGGCTTCAGCGGGGCTGGGGTCGAGCGGATTCATGGGCAACGGGCGCATCAGTGCACCAACTGGTTCATCTCGAATATCGGCAGCAGGATCGCCAGCACGATCACCAGCACCACTACACCCATCAACACGATCAGCACGGGCTCCAGCAGGCTGGTCAATCCCAGCACGCGGTTTTCCATTTCGCGGCTTTGCTGGGCGGCGGCGCGCTCCAGCATGTGTACCAGGCGGCCGCTCGCCTCGCCGCTGGCGATCATATGCACCAGCATCGGCGGAAACAGCTTGGCGGCACCGAGCGCGCGGCTCAGGCTGCCACCCTCGCGCACCCGGCGCGCCGCCTCTTCCACCGCGCTCCGCATCGGCAGGTTGTCCACCACGCCGGCTCCCGCCTGCAAGGCTTCCAGCAAGGGCACGCCGCTGCCGACCAGAATCGCCAGCGTGCTCGCCAGTTGCGCACTGTTGACGCCACGCACCATCGTGCCCACCAGGGGCAGTCGCAGCAGCCAGCGATGAAAGCGCAGGCGCGGCCCGGGTTGA
>JAGVGD010000037.1 GCA_020057245.1 Thiobacillus sp.
CAGAAGGTCGGCGCGACTCAGTACATCTGCTAAAGACTTGAACTGATGCGCGAGCTGCTCAGGATCAGCAGCGATCTGGTGGAAGCGCGCCAGCATGACTAGACAGGTGAGGTCGGTGTCCAACGCTGCCCCAGATGGATCGGCAAGGCGCGAGGATGCTTGTTCTGACATATTCCGTTCAACTTTAAAGGAAATGCCCGCAGGCCATCTTCCCTAGTGGGAGAAGCCTGTTGGCGGGTAATACCTGCAACAGCCTGCTTACTGCCAGTTGGCTGCGATCACCGTTGCCAGGCTGGTCTGGTAGTCGGTCGGCAAGCTGGTCTGCCCGGCAGCCGGCGGAGAAAAGACGGCCATGGCGTTGACCAGGTTCTGCACGTTGCTGTCGAGCAGGGTTTTGGCGCCGTCGGTGGTCTTGAACTGTTCCACATGGTTAGCGCTGCCAAGATACCAGCCTTGGATAACCAGCTTATCGCTGGTGCCGATGATGCTTGTTTCGAGGTTGTTGCCCACCTGCTGGAACCAGATCTGGTCAGCTGCAACGCCGGTCAGGAACTGGGCGATGTCGGTGTTGCCTGCGGTGGCGTCGTTCTCGACGACGGTGTCGGCGGCGTAGCCGCATTCCAGGCGGTAGGTGTCGTTGCCGATGCCGCCCACAAGGGTGTCGATACCCGTGCCGCCATTCAGGATGTCGTTACCCGATCCGCCATAGATCTGGTCATCCCCCTGCTGACCCAGCAGGTTGTCGTTGCCGTCATTTCCCGACAGGGTGTCGTTGCCAACGCCACCCCAAGCGTAATCGATGCTGGCACCGCCCAGAATAATGTCGTTGCCGCCCGTTGTCGTACTCAAGACATCGTCGCCCCAAAGGTAGTTGTAGCCAGCACCACCAATCAGCAGATCGTTACCCAGACCGCCGGAGTAACTACCAGATCCTGCACCACCCGTCAGGATATCGTCACCGTCTTCACCTGACAGGTATGCCCAAGACAAAATATTCTCCGCCACGAGGATGTCGTTGCCGCCTCCCCCATAGGCTTCGTCTCCATCGCCCGCATAGAGGGTGTCGTTGCCGTCCAGGCTGTACAAGATGCTGCTACTGCCATTGCCCCGCAGAACGTTGGCAAGCGCGTTGCCTGTGCCCTCCAGACTCTCGATGCCCGTGAGGGTGAGGTTCTCGACGTTGGCGCCAAGGGTGTAAGTGACCGAGGATTGAACGGTGTCGATCTCGGTCGCCACGGTGGAGGACTCGCTGACGACATCACCAACGTTGTCTACGATATAGCTGTCGTTGCCGCCCCAGCCATAGAGGGTGTCAGCGCCCAAGCCACCATCCAGCGTGTCGGATCCGTAGGAACCCGAAAGCATATTGTTCAGGGCGTTGCCTGTCAGGCTCCCAGCCCAGAACGGGCTGTAGCCATTCTCAACGTTGGCAGCCAGGGTGTATGTCAGCGAGCCCGAGCCAAAGACGTAAACCGTGTCCATGCCTTCGTTGGCGTTCTCGGTGACGATATCACCCACGCTGTCGACGTAATAGCGGTCATCCCCTACCCCGCCAATCAGGGTGTCGGCACCGGCATCGCCATACAGGACGTCGTTGCCGGCCAGGCCAATCAGGGTGTCGCTATCGCTATTGCCATACAGGTAGTTGTCGGCAGTATTGCCTGTGGTCTTCCAGCTACCCGTGCTGTAGCGATAGACGTATTCAATGTTGGCCGCCAAGGTGTAATCCGCTGCCTGATAGAACTCGACGGTGTCGGTGCCTTCACCTGCGTTCTCGGTAACGATGTCACCCGCATTGTCGATAACGTAATAGTCGTCGCCTGTCCCGCCGACCATGATGTCCGCACCAGCTCCGCCATCCAGTGAGTCGTTTCCGACCCCGCCTGTGAGTAGGTTGTTGGCGCTGTTGCCCGTCAGGGCGTTGTCGAGATTGTTGCCCGTGCCATTGATGGCGGCAGTGCCCGTCAGGGTCAAGCTCTCGACGTTGGAACTCAGGGTGTAGGTCACGCTGGATTCGATGGTATCGATGCCTTCGTTGGCGCTCTCGGTCACGACGTCAGTGGTAACGTTGACGACATAAGTATCGTTGCCAGTGCCGCCAACCATGGTATCGATTCCGGTGCCTCCATCGAGGCGGTCGTTGCCCGCGCCGCCGGTCAGTGTGTTGTTGGCGCTGTTGCCAGTAAGCACGTTGCCCAACGCATTGCCGGTGCCGTTGATCGCCATAGTACCCGTGAGCGTGAGGTTCTCGACGTTGTTAACCAGCGTGGCGGTGACGCTGGCTTGTACCAGGTCGGTGCCTTCGTTGAGATTCTCGGTGATTGTGTCGCTGGCGTTATCGACCACGTAAGTGTCGTTGCCCAAGCAGCCGATCATCGTGTCGGCACCGGTACCGCCAAACAGGGTGTTGTTGGCACTGTTGCCGGTAAGGACGTTGACAAGGGTGTTGCCGGTGCCGTTGATGGCCGCAGTGCCGGTGAGGACGAGGTTCTCGACGTTATTGGAGAGCGTCAGGGTGACGCTGGACTCGACGGTGTCGATGCCTTCGTTAGCATTCTCGGTAACGATGTCGGTAGATACGTTGACGACATAGGTGTCGTTGCCCGCACCACCAATCGTGGTGTCGTTGCCGGTGCCGCCGTCGAGCCGGTCGTTGCCCGCGCCGCCGGCCAGGGTGTTGTTGGAGCTATTGCCGGTGAGGACGTTGTCGAGAGTATTGCCGGTGCCGTTGATGGCGGTGGTGCCGGTGAGGGTCAGGTTCTCGACGTTGGCGGCCAAGGTGGTGGTGACGCTGGCTTGTACGATGTCGAGGCCTTCGTTGAGGTTCTCGGTGACGACATCGGTGGCGCTATCGACAATGTAGGTGTCGTCACCAGCGCCACCTCTCAGGGTGTCGTTGCCGGTGCCGCCATCGAGACGGTCGTTACCGGCATTGCCGTTGAGCGTGTCGTTGCCCGCCAAGCCGTTGAGGATATCGTTGCCCGCGCCGCCGTTGAGCGTGTCCACGCCAGAGGTGCCGTTGAGGGTGAGGTTCTGCACACTGACGGTGATGTCGAAAGTGTCCGACACCGTCAGGTTGCCGGAGTCCTTCGCTGTCACGCGCACGCTGATCGCACCCAGCGTGCTTGGGGTGCCACTGAAGGTACGCGTCGCCGCGTTGAAGCTGAGCCACGACGGCAGCGCGCTACCGTCGGCCAGGGTGGCACTGTAAGTCAGCGTGTCGCCTGCGTCGGGATCGGTGAAGGCGTTGGAGGCGAAGGTGTAGCTGAAAGCGCCGCCTTGCGGGGCTGTCTGGTCAGGCAGGGCGGTGGACAATACTGGCGAGAGATTGGCCAGTATGGCCTTGATACCTGCTACATTCCAAGTAATGCCATCATCCTGAAACTTGATCAGTTCAACCGTGTAAGCGCTGGCCCCGTCATTGTCCATGTATTGCTGGATAGTCAGCGTATCGGTCGTGCCGTTGATGGCAAGCACAAGATCATTTCCCAAAAGACTGACCGACACTTCTGTCGATGCAACCCCTGCGCCAAACAATACCGTATCGATTTTACCTACAGTCATATCGTAACTGTTAACAATATCCTGACCCGAACCCCTGCCGAAGACATAAGTGTCGTCACCCATTCCACCTACAAGCACGTTGTTGGCGCTGTTTCCAGTGAGCACATTTGAAAGATCGTTGCCGGAGCCATTGATAACAGCGGTACCGGTGAGGGTGAGGTCCTCGACGTTGGCGGCTAGCGTCAAGGTGATGCTGGATTCGACGGTATCAAAGCCCGCATAGCCCTGCTCAATGACAGCATCGCCTTGATCATTGACGATGTAAGTGTCATTGCCGTTGCCGCCAGTCATGCTGTCGGCCCCATCGCTACCATCTAACCAATCATTTCCATCGTTGCCGGTTAGCACATCGTTGCCCACTCCGCCATACAACATATCGTCGCCATCATCACTAATCAGGCAATCATTTCCACCATTGCCGTACAACGTGTTTTTATGCCCGTAGCCTGTAACCAATTTGATAAGATTATCCAACGCGTTGCCGATACCCACCGTGAGAACTGGGCCGGCAAGCGTCAAATCCTCGACATTATCCGGTAATGTGTAACTGGCAAGCCCGTATGCCGTTATCCAATCCCAGCCTTCGCCGGCCTGCTCAATCACAGTATCGCTCAGAGATGCCACCCAATAAGTGTCATCACCCTCGCCACCCCACATGGTATTCAGCCCAAAGCCGCCAACCAAATTGTCGTTGCCGATGTCGCCATAGAGCGTATCGACACCTTCACCAGCAGTAAGTGAGTCATTTCCACCGCCACCGAAAAGCGTATCGTTACCACCATCGCCCCAAAGAGCATCGTCCCCTAGTCCACCATCCAGAACGTCGTCGCCATCCGCACCGCTCAAATAATCAACACCATCGTTACCGTAAACAGTGTCATTGCCATCGCCCGCATTAACAGAGTCGAAATTGTCACCGCCACGAATTATGTCGTCCCCACTGTCGCCATATATGTAGTTTTCGCCCATGCCGGCAGTAATAATGTCATTCCCCGCGCCACCGATGAGATATCTGTAAGTCGTGCCAACTGTGGTCGTGCTGCTGTCGCCTGTAATCGTGATGGTGTCGTTACCCTCACCGCCGTCAAACGTGATCGGGCCCGGCCCAGAACCGCCACTCATGGTGTCATCGCCCGCACCGCCGTTCAACGTAGTCCAGATGTTCCCGGCATTGTTTTCCGCATTCATAACGTCATTGCCGTTACCGCCATATGCGGTATCTCCGCTGCTCGCGTAGATCGTGTCATTGCCGTCCAGGCCAGTGAGGATGTTGGCAGCACTGCTGCCGATAATAATGTTGTCAAACGCATTGCCCGTGCCGTCAATGGCTAGGAAGCCACTGGCGGATGCAGCACTGATGAGGGTAAGGTTTTCAATGTTATCGGGCAGGGTGTATGTGCCCAGCGAAATAACAGTATCAATTCCAGAATTGGCAGCCTCGGTAATGACATCGCTTGGATTATCCAGAACGAACGTGTCGTTTGATGCCGTTCCGGTCATGCTGTTTTCGGAACCTGCTTCCACGTGGCTATCAATATCGGCTGCTGTCCACACTGCCCCAGCGCCGTTATCAAATTCAATGCGCTCTATCGAATAATCACTTATTCCAGAGTAAACATAATAATAATTACTTAGCACGATCTGCTGATTGGAGCCATCGACCACCAGCATTAAATCATCACCGCCCAAAGTGTCTGCCTTGATACGGAGCAAAGTAACATGCTCCGGCAGCACACCTGCACCTAGGCGCAGAGTGTCCGTACTGCTGGAACCGTCGTCATTGGGTGAATCACCAATAGTGTCAAAACCATCTCCCCGCCCGTACAGATACATATCATTTCCATCTCCGCCAAACATCTGGTCATTGCCTGTGCCTCCATCCAACACATCGTTACCCGCATCATCCACCGAATAGGCTTGATAGCCGAGCAGCTTGTCATTACCGGCACCACCAAGCAAAACGTCGTTGCCCAAACCGCCTTGCACATCGTCGTCCCCAGCGCCGCCGTCCAGCGTGTCGGCACCCGCCTCACCGTAAAGAATGTCCAGACCATTCCCTCCATCAAGGGTGTCGTTGCCAACGTCACCGGTGAGTACATCGTTACCCAGATGACCAACCAGCGTGTCGGCACCTGTGCCGCCTATGAGCCTGTCGCCCGCCGCTCCGCCATACACCCGTCCGCCGCCACTTCCTGACGTTAAATTCAGCGGGATAGCGAGTTGTTCACCCACCAGCGTTTCCAGATCCAGCGCGTCGCCGTTGGCGAACTGGATCGTGGCGCTCATGCCGAAGAAGGCGCTGTCGAGCTTGAGGGTGTCGCCGCTGTCCAGCGCAATGTCGACACTCAGGCCGTTGGTTGGCGTGGCGCTGGTGGCGAGGCCGCCCGCGCCGATTCCGGTGGCGGTCGCCAACTGGATGAGGCTGTCGCCTTCGATGTCGAAGAGGCTGTCTTCGCCGGTGACATTGAGATAGGTGTCGTCGCCCGCGCCGCCCTGGAGGGTGTCGGCGCCTGCGCCGCCGTCGAGCACGTCATTCCCGGCGCCGCCGACCAGCGTATCGTCTTCGCTACCGCCCAGCAGGATGTCGGCGTCCGCTTCGCCGAACAGGATGTCGTCGTCCGCGCCGCCGATGAGCACGTCAACGCCGTTGCCGCCCGCGAGGATATCGACTTCAGTCCCGCCATCCAGCACGTCGTCGCCGTCGAGTCCAAACAGATTGTCTTGCCCTGTGCCGCCGTCGAGCACGTCGCCGCCGTTATTGCCGATCAGCAGATCGTCGCCCGCGCCGCCCTGCAGGAACACGCTTTCGGTGAGCGTCTGGCCTTGTATCTGCTGTTCCCAGTAGGCTGCCGGTTGGATGCCATCGGGGGCGGTTTGCGGATGGAAATACTTGGCATCCCAGGCACCCTTGGAAACGGTGAACTGGTAGGTCCAGCCGCCGCCCAGGCTGGAGGCGCCGCTGTAGGCGGCGTTGACGGGGAAGGCGCCGTATCCGAAGACGGGGTCGCCGTTGCTGTCGGTATAAACGCTGTAGTCGGGCGTGAATAACACGCTCGCGGCATCCGCCCAGAAGATATCGGCCGTGATGGGGCTGTTGGGGCCTTGTATGTATATCCAGTCTGTACCATAGGCGCTGAGGATGTCGTTGCCGTCGCCGCCGTCCGCCAGGCTGTTTGCGCCAATGCCGGTGATGTAGTCGTTGCCAAGGCCGCCTTCGATATGGTCGGCGCCACCGTTGCCGACAATCCAGTCGCCGCCGTCGCCGCCCAGAAGGTGGTCGATGCCGGCGGAGCCATGGATCATGTCGGCTCCGGCGAGGCCTTCGACGCGCTGGCCGCCGGACGCGGATTCAAGGTAGTTGCCGAGGGCACTGCCGGTGAGGAGGGTGGCGGGGTCGGGGGGCGTGCTTCCCGTGCCGAGGGCTATGCCAAGATTGCCATCGGCCCAGCCTTTGACGAGAACGTTGCTGTCGCCTTGGTGGATGAGGAGCTGGGTTTCGCCATCGACGATGCTTTTGCTATAGACAACCCCGTTCTGGCTATCCACCCAAGTGTCTGTCCCGAGTTGCATCCACTTCGTGGGGGCGGTCAGCCCGGCGCTGCCCTTGGCTTCGACGCCGCCAATGCTGACGACACCGGAACCATCGCTGTCAAGGAGTGTGTCGAAGCCATCGCCTGCGTCGATGACGTAGGTGTCGAAGCCTGTTCCGCCAATGAGGGTGTCGTTGCCAGCCTCGCCGGCAAGGACATCGTTGTTCGCGCCGCCCACCAGCAGGTCTGTCTTGTCGCCTCCGGTGAGGGTGTCGTCGCCTGTGCCGCCCAGCATGAAGGCGCCACGGTTCAGTTCGTCGTTGGCAGTCATGCCGCCCGTACCCGCCTGAATGTACCAGTCGCGCCGACCGGCAAGCAGGGGTTGGATGAGCTCCTGTTCTTCTACGCTGAAGTTGTTGGCGCTCTCCAGGTAATGCCTAAAATACTGGTCATACCCTTTGGCCTCGGCGAGGCTGTCGGCAACATCTTTTATGTCGAAGCGCAGCCCGCCCGTAAAGCCGTCGCTGTTGAACAGTGTTTTCGTCGGATCAAGCGCGTTGGCGCTGTCCCGGTAGTAGAACTGCATGGCAAAGGCAATGAGTGCGTTGCTGATGTCGTTGACGTCGGGGTTGGAGGGGTTCTGGTCGGTCAGCGTCAGCCCGCCATCCTGGACGAGCTTCCACAGGTCGGCGGTGAAGCGGGTGAGCAGGGTGTCGGCAGGAATGGCTGAACCAGTAGCCGTTGCACCCACACCCTCTTCGTGGCGGATGAGGCGGTCGAGGAGGTTTTGTTCTCCTTTGTCTGTGGGGAATGCAAACAGCGTGCTGTCGAAGATCAGCGCCAGCAGGTCTGGCAGCTTGACGGTAACCTCGCTCAGGCCCTTGCCACTGGCTGCGCTTTGTTCACTCAGCAGAAAAGCGGTGAGCAGCGCCTGGGAGTGAAGCTCAATCGGACCGAAGTGGCTGCCGTGGGATAGCGGCGTGGTCGCGCCCAGAGTAGCGAACGGCAGCAGTTGCAGGGCTTCGCCTTCGACGTAGTAACCGCTGACGTTGGCGGTGCGGGTGCCGCCTTCGTAGGAGAGCAGTTCGGGGGCGAGGGTCGCCAGCTGGCTTTCGCTGTAGCCATGGCCAATGAGGTAGGCGATCAGGTCGTCGCGGATGGTCGTGGTGGCGGCAGCGGTAAACGGCGCCTGGTCGAAGGTGACAGCGGTTTCGTCGAACAACACGCCCATCAGGGCAGCCAGGCCACCGCCCAGGCTGTGGCCGGTAAAGCTGATGGTGGCCGCGGAGTTGACCGCCTTGACTTGCAGGTAGTATTCAGCGGCCTGATAAAGCTGGTCGGAGGGCAGACCAAATGCCAGCGGCATGTTGGCACTCGTCCAGTCCGTAAGCTGGTCGGTGCCGGTGTAGGCGATGACGATTTCGTTTGGGTTGGCTTTATTCTTGAACGAGACCGCTTCGAAACCACCAGTCGTCAGGAAGGCAGGATTCAACGGATCGGGTACATGGAAAAACTCCGACCATCCGTCTGGAACAGGAAATTGGTTCAGCGGATCACGATTGGATTGATAAGCGCGCCCTGCCATGAGTGCGCAATCGATTTCGAATTGTGTTGTCATGATGCCTCCAGAAAGTCTTGTCGAATGGGATTTACTTGCTTCCACGTATCGTCTTGTTGAGCCAGTCTTGCGCCAAGGGCCACCAGTTGTATTCCAGCAGTTGCCCATTGATCTCTGGAGCAATGAGTTTTGCTGCTGCCGTTGTTGGTATCGGACAACTTGTCAGGCCTTCACTGTGAACAGCCTCCCGCAGAATGGTCTTGTATTCGGGTTGGGTGAGGGTGCTATTGAGCTTTCTGACAGTTTCTGCGCGAATCAGAGATTGGCGCGCAACCAGAGTGTCATGCTTGGTGGTGCTGATGACGAGATTGATGTCCTTGAACTCGGTAGGAAATTCCGCGAGCGGGATGCGTTGCCAGGTTTTTCCATCGTGTCGGAAGATCACATACGGCGGGTTGGGCCTACCCCATTTGTTGTAGGCCAGGCAAAGATTGGGGGCGGCCACAAGATAGGGGATGCCTTCTGAAACATGCAGCGCCAGCGGCTCGAAATTGGTGCGCCCGATGTCTTCGCCATATTCACTTACCCACCTGATGGGTTGGTTTGAACCCGGTAAGTAGAAGGTAATATTTTCTTCCTTGATGGGGGGCTTTTGTCCCATCTCATGCCGCCCGCCATAGCTCTGCGACCGCTCCACCACCATCTTCCTGCCATCGTGCAGCAGCACCTCTTCCTTCCAGCTCGCCCCGCCCATCGCGCATCCGCTCATGCCGCCTCCAGCAAAAACCAGTGAAATCGCTGCTGCCCATTTCTTCATCGTTGTGCTTCTCATGCCGCCAGTCTCCACTCCGGTTTGTTCGATTCGTTCTCAGACCAGCCCGCGCCGCCAATGAGCAGGTCTGTCTTGCCGCATGCGGTTAGAAGCGGTAGATTCAAACCCAGCCGCCCGCATGGCTCCCGCGCGGCAATTACGTTTGCAATGCATGATTCCCCCTGTTTTTTTGATCACCAATTATTGCGCTTGGGAAGTCTTTGAACTGTGCCTTTTCAGCTTGTGACTCGTCTATACAACTTTAGTTGTATGCGGCAACAGAGCATTGATTTTTATAATAATTTTGTTTTATAACTCTTGCGAGTCCACCCAGATATGCCGTCGCCGCTATAGATGTGTCGTCCCCTTCAAGAACGTCATCAGAACACCTGCAAATTTCGCCACTGTCCCCGCTCTCTCGCTCGCCTCAACGCGTCATCTGTTTGCCCACCCGGCACCCGCGCTAGAATGCGGCTTTACTGATTCGCAATTCCTCCATGACTGTCACTATCAAAACCGGCGCTGAAATCGAAGGCATGCGCGTTGCGGGCCGTCTTGGCTCGGAAGTGCTCGATTACATCACCCCCTTCGTCAAGCCCGGCGTCACCACGGGCGAACTCGACCGGCTCTGCCACGATTACATGGTGAATGTGCAGGGCACGATTCCGGCGCCGCTGAACTATGCGCCGTCCGGCCACAAGCCCTACCCCAAGTCGATCTGTTCTTCTGTCAACAACCAGGTGTGCCACGGCGTGCCGGGCGACAAGGTGCTTAAAAACGGCGATATCGTGAATCTGGACATTACGGTGATCAAGGATGGCTGGCACGGCGACACCAGCCGCATGTTCGTGGCGGGCGAGACGACGCCGCAGGCACGGCGGCTGATCCAGATCACCTACGAGGCGATGTGGATTGGCATCCATCAGGTGAAGCCCGGAGCGCGGCTGGGCGATATCGGCCACGCGATCCAGCGCTTTGCCGAACACAGCGGCTACAGCGTGGTGCGCGAGTTCTGCGGCCACGGCATTGGCCGGGTGTTCCACGAAGACCCGCAGGTGCTGCACTACGGCAAGCCCGGCACGGGTCTGTTGCTGGAAGCCGGCATGACGTTCACCATCGAACCGATGATCAATGCGGGCAAGCGCGATATTCGCCAGATGCCGGACGGCTGGACGATCGTGACCAAGGACCGCAGCCTGTCGGCGCAGTGGGAACACACGGTGCTGGTCACCGACACTGGGTTCGAGGTGATGACGCTTTCGGCGGGCAGCCCGGCCGTCCCCGATCTCTCGCGTCTGGCGGCGTGAATCGTCCGCTGTTTGCCCGCCTGCGCGAACGGCTGAAATCGCGCCGCGCAGCGCTGGTTGCGGCTTATCTCAAGAAACCCGCGGTTTCGCATTATCTGACGCGCCACGCCGACCTGGTGGACGGCGTGCTGGCGGACATCTGCGCCGGGCTGGCGCTGCCCGACAGCTTTTGTCTCGCCGCGGTGGGCGGCTACGGGCGCGGCGAGCTGTTTCCCGGTTCGGACGTGGATCTGTTGCTGCTGCTGCCAAATGAACCCGATGCCGCACAACAGGCCACGCTGGAAAACTGGGTGCAGGGCTGCTGGGACATCGGGCTGGAAATCGGCCACAGCGTGCGCACCGTCGATGCCTGTGTAGCCGAGGCGGCAGCCGATATCACGGTGGAAACCAATCTGCTGGAAGCGCGCTTTCTGTGGGGCAGCCATGCCCTGTTCGGCCAATTCGATCGCGCCTTTCAGGCGCGCTTCGACGCCCAGGCGTTTTTCGATGGCAAGCTGGCCGAGCAGCGCGCGCGCCATGCCCGCTTCGACGACAGCGCCTACAAGCTCGAACCCAACCTGAAAGACAGCCCGGGCGGGCTTCGCGATCTGCACACGATTCACTGGCTGGCGCAGGCGTGCGGCATCAGCGGCGGCTGGAATGGCCTGGCCTGCGCGGGACTTTTGACTCAGGCCGAGGCACACCGCATTGCGCAGGCCGAACGTAGCGTGGCGGCGCTGCGCATCCATCTGCACATCCTGGCCAGACGGCGCGACGACCGCCTGGCCTTCGACTACCAGACCGAGCTCGCTGAACGCCTGGGGCTGGCCGCCACGGCGCACAAGCGCGCGGGCGAGCGTCTGATGCAGACCTATTACCGCGCGGCCAAGCTGATCCAGCGCGCCAACGACATCCTGATCCAGTCGCTGCGGGTGCGGCTGTTTCCGGTCAACGCGCCGCCGCAGCCGATCGACGCCGATTTCCAGCTGCGCGCCAATCTGCTTGAAGCGCGAGACCCCGAACTGTTCGAGCGCAAGCCAGACGCCTTGCTGCGCATTTTCATCGTCTACGCACAGCACCCGCTGGTCGACGGCTTCGAGCCCACGACCCTGCGTGCGCTGTGGCGCGGCAGCCTGCACATCGATGCCGCCTTCCGCGCCAATCCGGCGCATTGCGCGCTGTTCATGACGCTGCTGCGCCAGCCGCTGGGCGTCACCCGGGCGCTGCGCGCGATGCACCGGTTCGGCCTGCTGGCGCGCTATATTCCGGCGTTCGGCCGCATCGTCGGGCAGATGCAGCACGACCTGTTCCACATCTACACCGTGGACGAACACATCCTGATGGTGCTGCGCAACGTGCGGCGCTTTACGGTGCCCGCACTGGCGCACGAATTCCCGCTCGCCAGCCGGCTGATCCAGTCGTTCGACAAACCGGAACTGCTTTATCTGGCCGCGCTGTTTCACGACATTGCCAAAGGCCGGGGCGGCGACCATTCCGAGCTCGGGCTGGTCGATGCGCGCCGGTTCTGCCATCGCCACGGGCTCGACAAGGCTGACAGCGAACTGGTCGCCTGGCTGGTGGGCATGCATTTAGTGATGTCGCGTACCTCGCAAAAAGAGGACACCAGCGACCCGGAGGTGATTGCCGCATTTGCCGCACGCGTGGGCGACAGCCGTCGGCTGACCGCGCTGTACCTGCTGACCGTGGCCGATATTCGCGGCACCAGCCCCAAGGTGTGGAACGCCTGGAAGGGCAAGCTGCTGGAAGACCTCTACCACGCCACGCTGTCCAGACTGACAGGCGGCTCCCAGGCCATGGCCGATATCGCCGCCAAGCAGGCCGAGGCACGCATCAGGCTCGCTCTCTACGGCCTGCCCAACAATGCCGCCGATGCGTTGTGGCAACAGCTCGATGATCGCTATTTCGTGCGCTACGAGGTCCGAGACATCGCCTGGCAGGCACGCATGCTGTGGCGTCGCATCAACACCCCCGATGCCGTGGTGCAGGCGCGCCTGTCGCCGGTGGGCGAAGGCATCCAGGTGCTGGTCTACACGCCCGACCGCCCCGACCTGTTCGCGCGGATCTGCGGCTTTTTCGCGCGTATCCAGTACACCATCCTCGAAGCCAAGATCCATACCACGCAACATGGCTATGCACTCGACAGCTTCCAGGTGATGGACCTGGCCAACCGCGGCATTCATTACCGCGATTTCCTGGCGTTCGTCGAACACGAACTGGCACGTGACCTCGACCCCGCGCGCCCGATGCAGGCCGCGCCGCGCGGCCGCCTGTCACGCCACCAGCGCCACCACCCCTACCCAGCCACGGTTCGCCTGGAAGCCGACGCGCAAGGCCGGGGCCATATGCTGAGCATCACCTGTGCCGACCGCGGCGGCTTGCTATTTGCGGTAGCGGAGGTTTTGATGCGGCATGAGGTGAGCGTCTATGCCGCCCGAATCGACACGCTGGGCGAGCGCGTCGAAGATACGTTTCTGGTGCGGGGGGAGGCGTTGCAGGTGCCTGCCAGCGTGCAGGCGCTGGAAGCGGAAATACTGGGCGTGCTGCAGTAATAGCGGGTCAGGCGACCGCGGCAGAATTACGGAGCGGGACTGGCGTACTCATCCACGTAGCGGCCACGCGTCGGCGCCTTGCGCGCCGGGGGGGCTTTCTTGCGCGTGCCTTCGGCCGGTTTTTTGACTTTCGGGTCCAGCCCGGTTTTCACGCGGGTTCCGCCGCGCCCCGGACGCACTGCGCCGCCCACGGTCGCATCGGCCAGGCTAATTTCCCGCTTCATTTCATTCGATTGGGTCGCTTTCATGCTGCCACCCGCCATTCCTTGAGGCTCCCGGCCAGCGTGCGCGTCAACGCGGCCAGGCTGCCCACCCCCTCGGTGCTGGGTTCGGCTTCGCAGGCGCTGATCTTGCCGTCGGCATAGACCGAGAGAATCAGGAGGTTGTGCTGCACTTCCAGCGGAACCGCCAGAGCGTTTTCTGCAAGCGCGGTTTGAATGCCATGCCAGACCTCGCGGCTGGCCGCCAATACATCGGCCAGCTGGCTAACCCGGTTGGGATCGTTCCACTGTTGCTGCACTTTGAGCAGCCGGCTCGCGATGTTGTCCAGCTGCGCCACCTCGCTGATCATCCCTTCATAGGGGTGAACACGATGCCGAGATTGTCCGGTCGAATTTTGCGCGCTCATTATTGTCCTTGCTGCTTGCGCCGGGGCACCTTGCCCACGGTTACGCTTCAAGTTAGCGGCAATGCCCTATACAACTTTAGGCATGCTAAATGCGTGCCAGCACACACAAAACCGGGTCAATCGTCCTGCAGGTTCTGTCCGGGAAACAGGGTGTCGGTAAAGCCGAAGTAGCGCAGATCGCGTATCCGCATGGGGTACAGCACGCCGTGCAGATGATCGACCTCGTGCTGCACCACGCGCGCATGAAACGCGCTGACGCTGCGGTCGACAGACTGTCCCGCGGCGTCGAATCCCTGATAGCGCAAGACCGTGTGGCGCGGCACCAGGCCGCGCATGCCGGGAACCGACAGGCAGCCTTCCCAGCCGTCTTCCAGTTCGTCCGACAGCGGCGTGAGCACCGGGTTGATCAGCACGGTATACGGCACGTTTTCCGCGTCCGGGTAGCGGGGATTCGCCGCCACTTCGAATATCACCACCTGCAGCCCCACCCCGATTTGCGGTGCGGCCAGCCCCGCGCCGTTCAACGCGCGCATGGTGTCGTGCATGTCGACGATCAGCTGTGCGAGTTCGGGGGATGCAAAATCCTCCACCGGCAAAGCCGGGGTCAGCAGGCGCGGATCGCCCATTTTCAGGACTTCACGGATGGCCACGGGGTCTCCAGTTGCTGCAGGTCGGCGGCTTCAAGCCAGCACCAGCTGCCGGGCGCCAGCGTCGCGGGCAGGGAAAACGCGCCGATGGCGACGCGGTGCAGGCGCTCCACCCGGTTGCCGGTGGCGGCGACCATGCGTTTGACCTGGTGGTATTTGCCTTCCGCCAGGGTCAGTTGCAGGGTGTGCGTATCCAGCGCCTCGCACGCCAGGGCTGCAATCGGCGCGGGCTCGTCGTTGAGCAGCACGCCGCTGCGCAGGGCGTCGAGCGCGGCATCCGTCACCGGGTCGGCACAGGTGGCGCGATAGACCTTGGCGACGCCTTTCTTCGGCGAAGTCATGCGGTGTATGAACTGGCCATCGTCGGACAGCAGCAGCAGGCCGGTGGTGTCCTGATCCAGCCGTCCCACGCATTGCACGTCGCGCTCGATCAGCGGCGACGGCAACAGGGAATACACGCTGGGATGATGCTTGGGCTTTTGCGAACACTCGTAGCCG
Organism: Thiobacillus sp.; assembly: GCA_020057245.1. Lineage (GTDB taxonomy): Bacteria > Pseudomonadota > Gammaproteobacteria > Burkholderiales > Thiobacillaceae > Thiobacillus. The sequence continues at coordinate 15,093 of JAGVGD010000037.1, forward strand.
GCCGGTTTGTGCAGCAGCACGTAGGCCTTTTCACGATACGCCCAGGTCACGCCGTCGATGGTCAGTTCCAGACCGGCCGGATCCACTTCATGTTCGGGGTCGTCGCACACCACGCCGTTGATCGCGACAGCGCCCGAGCGCACCCGCAATACGCAGCCCTTGCGTGAACCAAACCCCTGGGATTGCAACGCACGCGCCAGCCACATGATTCAGACCGCGCACGCAGATGCGGCGTCGTTGGTCACCAGCCGCTCCAGCAGGTGCCGCACCTGCAGCATCGATTCGCCCAGCACCGCCTGGATTTCTTCCATATGGATACCGCCCGCCGACGAACCACGCCCGGCTGCGTAGTTCACCACCACGCCGACCGGCGCGTAACACAGCGCCAGTTCACGCGCCAGGTAGGCTTCCGGCATGCCGGTCATCCCCACCATGTCGGCGCCGTCGCGCTCCATGCGGTTGATCTCGGCGGCCGTTTCCAGACGTGGGCCCTGCACCGCGCCATACACCCCGCCGTCGCGCAGCCGGATGCCGGAATCGGTCGCGGCCTGCAACAGGGCGGCGCGCATCGTGCTGCAATAGGGGAAGGTGAAATCGAGGTGGGTCACCGGCTTGTCGCTGCCGACAAAATAGGTCGAGGCGCGACCATGCGTGTAGTCGATGATCTGATCGGGGATCACCAGCATGCCGGGAATGAGTTCGGGATGAATCCCGCCCACGGTCGCCACCGACACCACGCGATCCACCCCGTGCTCCTTCAAGGCCCACAGATTGGCGCGGTAGTTCACCTCGTGCGGCGGGATCGTGTGGCCGTAGCCGTGGCGCGCCAGAAAAATCACTTCCTGGTCGCAAATGTGGCCGAAAGTCAGCGCGCCGGACGGCTCGCCGTAGGGCGTGCGGCCCACCTTGCGATGGGTGATTTCCAGATTGGCGAGCTGCGTCAGCCCGGTGCCACCAATGATTCCCAACATTTTAGTTATCCTTTAAAGCGTAAATGGCTGGCAGATTGCGCCACAGTCCGTACGCGTCCATACCGCAGCCGAACACGTAGCGGTTGGGCACGTCCAGCCCCACGAAATCGGCCCGGATCGGTTTATCCAGGCCGTTGATTTTGTCAGTCAGCACCGCCGACCACACCCGGGCGGCGCCCATTTCCAGTAGCTTGTCGCGGATCGCCGCCAAGGTTTCACCTTCGTCCAGAATGTCGTCGAGCACCAGCACATGGCGGCCCGCCACGCTCTGCCCCGGCAACACCTTCCATTCGATCTCGCCACCGTGGGTCTTGCCGCGATAGCGGGTGACATGCAGGTAATCGAACTCCAGCGGAAACTTCAATTTCGGCAACAACTGCCCGGCAAACACCACCGCGCCCCCCATCACCGGTAGCACCAGCGGAAACGCCTCACCCAGAGCCTGGGCGATTTCGCCAGACAGGCGATCCAGCGCAGCCTGCACGCCCGACTCCGGCACGATGCATTCCGCTTCATCCAGCAATTGTTGCGCTTCGAGCGGAGACATGACTCACCCGTGAGTTCGACGAAAGCCGGCAGTCTAAGCGAAGTTTCCGGAGCATGCGCGGGTCGGGTAAGCTTGAGCCATGCCCATTTCCCCTTCCAACCTCCGCGTTTTCGATGCTGAAGGCTGGTTGGCCGGCGCGCGCCAGCTGCCTTCGCCCAACTGCGACGCGCGCCCCGACGGCACGGCCATCGAGCTTATCGTCATCCACAACATCTCGCTGCCGCCCGGCGTGCTCGACGGCAACGCGGTGATCGAACTGTTTTTAAATCAGCTCGACTGGAATGCGCATCCGTATTACCAGGGTATTCGTGGCATCAAGGTATCGGCGCATTTCTTTATCCGCCGCGACGGCAGCCTGATCCAGTTTGTGCCGTGCGGCCTGCGCGCCTGGCATGCCGGCGTATCGAGCTGGTGCGAGCGTGAACGCTGCAATGATTTTTCCATCGGCATTGAGCTGGAAGGTACAGACGATCTGCCGTTCACCGAAGCCCAGTACGCCAGCCTGATTCCATTGCTGCAATCGCTTAAACGGGCTTATCCGATTCGGGACGTGGTGGGACATAGCGAGATTTCGCCGGGGCGCAAGACTGATCCGGGGGTGTGTTTTGAGTGGGAGCGGGTGCGGGGGTTGGAGGGTTGAAGCGTTTGGATGGATTGTGGGTTTGCTGGAAGGCTTTTACCTGATTACTGTTCGTTGACCGGGGGTAGCCCGGCAGCTAGTTACTTTCTTTGTCAATGCGACAAAGAAAGTAACCAAAGAAAACGCACCCCGACATCCCCGAAACCCCGGAAATCGAGCCCGCCGGGTGGACGGCAAAGAACTCACCCCGCTTTGTTATTTTTAATTTTGTTTTTTGTGAGCGGGGCTCAAACACCTTTGCCGCTGATCCACCCGACAGACTCAATTTCCGGCGGGGCTGAGAGGGGATGAAAGTCAAAACCAGGGCGGTGGTGACTGGACGGTTTGAGTGCTTGTATTGCGACGCACATCCGGCGCAATGCGCTGCGCTTTTTGACGCCCTACCCAGTGCGCCTTACGCGTTATAGCTCGGTTGGTGGTTTCCAGATATTTGGCGTGGATTTGTCACGCCAGTTAAATCGTTTCTTCAGCGCATCTATGTATCCAGGTTTGAATTCCCCGGCAGGTGTTTGGTATGCCGATGGCAGAGAAAGAAGAATGAGCGTGGCAGGCAAGAACCAACACACCCCAGCCACAAGTGAAAGATAAACATCCCATTTAATATGCGTTGTTAAGGACGACACTTGTGGGTTGCCTTCTTGATAACGTATCTGGGCTGGTTGACCTCTTTGAAACTTGTTACAAATTGTAGTGGCCTCATCCAGTTCGTAACCGGCCATGGTGTATTCGACATGATTGGACGTGTAATGAACCGCGCCGACTTTATAGCGGTAATTAATTTCTGGTTTATATGCGACTTGTCCTTTGCTTGTGGGGTATTTGATTACACGTGACAGCTCAATCACCCCAGTAACAGTTGGCCAATTTTTGCTGGAATGCCACAGCCAAATTGTCTTGCCGCTCTTGTATGTCATATCCCCAGCAAGCCATAGATTCGCTAAGCCCATAACAATAAGCACCATGACTGTTAACCACTTCAGAATCATTTGTGGCCCAACGTTAATTCAACAATTTAACGGCAAAATTGCCATGTAACCAGAACGACTCGAGCGACTCTGTAATCCAATGCAACCCATCTAAGGCGTATTAGCTGTAGGCGTTATGTGCCGTAGTGAAGTCTAAATACTAATCGTAAATGCTCAGTCACCACTGCCCTGGTTTTGACTTTCCTCCCCTCTCAGCCCCGCCGGAAATCGAGCCTGTCGGGTGGATCAGCGGCAAAGGTGTTTGAGCCCCGCTCACAAAAAATTAATCAGCATTACAAAAGCGGGGCGAGTTCTTTGACGCCCACCCGGCAGGCTCAATTTCCGGGGTTTCGGGGATCAGCGGGGTCGCCTTTTCTTTGGTTACTTTCTTTTGGCGAGACAAAAGAAAGTGACTAGCCGCCGGGCTACCCCCGGCCCACGCTAAAATCCTACCCACCTCCATTCAGGACATCCCCCATGCGCCTCGGCACCCCGCTCTCGCCTTCCGCCACCCGCGTCATGCTGCTGGGCGCAGGCGAACTCGGCAAGGAAGTCATCATCGCCCTGCAGCGCCTGGGCGTCGAAGTCATCGCCGTGGACCGCTACCCCAACGCCCCCGGCCATCAGGTCGCGCACCGCGCGCATGTGATCGACATGAGCGACGGCGCAGCCCTGCGTGCACTGATCGAAAAGGAACAGCCGCATCTGGTGGTGCCGGAAATCGAGGCCATCGCCACCGAAACCCTGCTGGAAATCGAGGCGGCCGGGCTGGCCGAGGTGATCCCCACTGCGCGCGCCGCCAACCTGACCATGAACCGCGAAGGCATCCGCCGGCTGGCCGCCGAAACCTTGGGGCTGCCCACCTCGCCCTATGTGTTTGCCGACAGCCTGACCGAGATGACCGCAGCGGCGGAAAAGCTGGGCTACCCGGTGATCGTCAAGCCGGTGATGTCGTCCTCCGGCAAGGGCCAGTCGCGGATAGACAACGCCAGTCAGTTGCAGGCTGCGTGGGACTACGCGGCCAGCGGCGGACGGGTGGACAAGGGCCGGGTCATCGTCGAGGGCGTGATCGACTTCGATTACGAAATCACGCTGCTGACGGTGCGGGCGCTGAATCGCGCGGGACAGGTTGAAACGCATTTCTGCGCCCCCATCGGCCATGTGCAGGTGAAAGGCGATTACGTCGAGTCGTGGCAGCCGCAACCGATGTCGGCTGCTGCACTCAAACGCGCGCAGGAGATTGCCGCCGCCGTTACCGGCAATCTCGGCGGGCGCGGCCTGTTCGGCGTGGAACTGTTCGTCAAGGGCGACGTCGTATGGTTTTCCGAAGTCAGCCCGCGTCCGCACGACACCGGCATGGTGACCATGAGCACCCAGCGACAGAACGAATTCGAGCTGCACGCGCGGGCCATTCTCGGCCTGCCTGTCGATGTGGCCTTGCGCGAACCCGGCGCTTCTGCGGTGATTTACGGTGGCATGGATGCGGTCGGCATTGCCTTCGACGGCGTGGCCGAGGCGCTCGCTGCGCCGGGTGTCGACATCCGGCTGTTCGGCAAGCCCGAAAGTTTCACCCGCCGCCGCATGGGGGTGGCGCTCGCTACCGCTGCCACGACCGATGCCGCGCGTGAGCGCGCCAAGGCCGCAGCCGCCGGTGTCAAACCGGTGAAACCCTGAGCTTACTCAAACTCGAATCATGCAAACCCATTACGAACGCATCGGTGGCAGCGAGGTTATTCGTCGGCTGGTCGATCGCTTTTACGACCTGATGGACGAAGACCCGGACTACTACGGCATCCGCAAGCTGCATCCGCAAGACCTCAGCGAATCGCGCAACAAGCTGGCGTGGTTCCTCAACGGCTGGATGGGCGGACCGCCGGATTATGTCGACCGCTTCGGCCATCCATTCCTGCGTCGCCGACACCTGCCGTTTGCGGTTGGCATGAACGAGCGCGACCAGTGGATGGGCTGCATGATCCGCGCCATGCAGGAGGTAGGGCTGGACGCTGCGATGCAGCAGGAACTGACTGATGCGTTTTTCCAGACCGCCGATTTCATGCGCAACCAGCCCGAATGAGACGACTGTTCGCCTGGAGCATGCTGTTGGTTGTGCTGGCTGCATTGACCGTGCTGCCCTGGCTGATGCTGGACAATGCGCCGGCGATCGAGCCGCCGGCCGAGTTTCAGCGTACGGATCTGGCCGGGATCAAATCGCTGTTCCAGAAACACGATCCGCGCCGGCAGACGCCCGATATGCTGCACAGCATCCGGCTCGACGAAGCCGAACTCAATCGTGTGCTCAATTACGCAGTGAAACTGCCCCGCGTCAGCGGCATTGCCGCCGAACTCACGCCCGGGCTGGCCACGCTCACAGCCACCCTGACCGTACCGGACAATCCGTTCGGCCGTTATCTGAACATCACGGCCGAAGTGGCGGAAGCGCCTGGCGGCATCCAGATCCAGAGCCTGCAACTGGGCAGCCTGCCCTTGCCGGGCGCCCTGGCCGACTGGGTCGCCCGTCTGTTCCACCGCCAGTTGTTACGGGATACAACCTATGCCGCAATGGCTGATGCGTTTTCCCGGGTGGACTTTGCCGAAAATCAGGCCACGCTGGATTACCGCTGGCGCCCCGAATTGCTGACCCGGCTCGAACGCAAAAGCGTCGAGCTCCTGATCGCGCCGGAAGACCAGGCGCGCATGCTGGTCTATGCCGAACAGTTGACCGGCTTGCTGAAGCCTTACCCGCCAGGCAGCAAGATTCCGCTGGTGCAGATTGTTTCGCCGCTGTTGCAATTCGCCCTGCAATCCGGCGGCGACCCGAAAATCGAGAATCGCGCCGCGCTGACCGCGCTGGCTGCCTATCTGGGCGGCGTCAGCCTGCCCAGGCTGCTCGCCGGCGACAGCCGCTCGATCTACCGTGCGCCGCCGGTCTTGCTGACCCTCTACGGCCGGCGCGATCTGGCCGAGCATTTCACCCTGTCTGCTGCGCTCAGCATCAACGGCGGCAGCCAGCTGGCCAATGCCATCGGCCTGATGAAGGAGGAGGAGGACGCGGGTAAGGGTTCCGGCTTCAGCTTCACCGATCTGGCTGCCGACCTCGCCGGGGTGCGGCTAGGCGAACGCGCCACCGGCGATACGGCTGCACGCGTCCGCCAGCAACTGGCCACTGCCCGCACGGATACCGACCTGCTGCCGGATATGCGCGACCTACCGGAATTCATGCCGCAGGCCGAATTCGACCGCCGCTTCGGCCCGGTCGGCAGCGCGCGCTATCAGGCCGTCATCGCGCGCATCGACGCCCGCCTCGATGCCCATCCACTGACGCAGTAAGAAGTCAGACAAGCCTGCTATAATGCCGGGTTTTCCGTAATCCGGCTGTCATCGGCTCCCTCACATCATGTCCCGCAAACTCCGCAACATCGCCATCATCGCGCACGTCGACCATGGCAAAACCACGCTGGTCGACCAGCTCCTCAAGCAATCCGGCACCTTCCGCGAGAACCAGGCCGTGGACGAGCGCGTGATGGACTCGAACGACCTGGAAAAGGAACGCGGCATCACCATTCTGGCGAAGAACACCGCCATTACGTACGGTGAATACCACATCAACATCGTCGACACCCCGGGCCACGCCGACTTCGGCGGCGAAGTCGAGCGCGTGCTCGGCATGGTCGACGGCGTGGTGCTGCTGGTCGATGCGGTCGAAGGCCCGATGCCACAGACCCGCTTCGTGACCAAAAAAGCGCTGGCACTGGGCTTGAAGCCAATCGTCGTGATCAACAAGGTCGACCGCCCTGGCTCGCGTCCGGACTGGGTTGTCGATCAAACCTTCGACCTGTTCGACAAACTGCACGCCACCGACGAGCAGCTCGATTTCCCGATCATCTACGCTTCCGGCCTCAATGGCTGGGCCTGTCTTGATCTGAAGGATGCGCCCTCGCATGGCGGTTCGGCCGACAACATGACGACCCTGTTCGACACCGTGATCGCGCACGTCCCGACACCACCCGGCTCGCCCGACGCGCCGCTGCAACTGCAAATCGCCGCACTCGACTACTCGACCTACACCGGTCGCCTTGGCGTCGGCCGCGTGCTCAACGGCCGCATCAAACCCGGCATGCCAGTCGCGGTGATGAACCACGAAGAACAGGTTGCCACCGGGCGCATCAATCAGGTGATGGGCTTCCGCGGCCTGGATCGCGTGCTGGTGGAAGAAGCCGAAGCCGGCGACATCATCATCATTTCCGGACTCGATGACATCGGTATCGGCGTCACCATTTGCGACAAGGACAATCCGATTGGCCTGCCAGTACTCCCGGTCGACGAACCGACGCTCAACATGGACTTCATGGTCAACTCCTCGCCACTGGCCGGCACCGAGGGCAAGTTCGTCACCACCCGCCAGATCCGCGATCGTCTGGCCAAGGAACTGCTGGTCAACGTCGCGCTGCGCGTCGACGAAACCGGCGAGGCCGACATCTTCCGTGTCTCCGGCCGCGGCGAACTGCACCTCACCATCCTGCTGGAAAACATGCGCCGCGAAGGTTTCGAGATGGCTGTCGGCAAACCGCGCGTGGTGTACAAGGAAATCAACGGCGAGAAATGCGAGCCGTACGAGAACCTCACCATCGATCTGGAAGACGACACCCAGGGCGCCGTGATGGAAGAAATCGGCCGCCGTCGCGGTGAGCTGACCAACATGGAATCGGACGGCAACGGCCGTACCCGCCTCGAATACCACATCCCGGCACGCGGCCTGATCGGCTTCCAGTCCGACTTCATGACCATGACGCGCGGCACCGGCCTGATGAGCCACGTGTTCGACGACTACGGTCCGGTCAAAGCCGACCTGCCCGGCCGCCATAACGGCGTGCTGGTCAGCCAGGACAACGGCGAGGCCGTGGCCTACGCGTTGTGGAAGCTGGAAGACCGCGGCCGCATGTTCGTTTCGCCCGGCGACAAGCTGTACGAAGGCATGATCATCGGCATCCACAGCCGCGACAACGACCTGGTGGTCAACCCGATCAAGGGCAAACAGCTGACCAACGTGCGCTCCTCCGGCACCGACGAAGCCGTGCGCCTGACCACGCCGATCAAACTGACGCTCGAATCTGCGGTGGAATTCATCGACGACGACGAACTGGTCGAAATCACGCCGAAGTCGATCCGCATCCGCAAGCGCTTCCTGCAGGAGCATGAGCGCAAGAAAGCCAATCGCGCTTAAAAACCTGCTGGCGCTTGCGCCTGCAGACCAAACAAAAAACCCGGCTGATGCCGGGTTTTTTGTTAATCGCCACCGCAGCCCCCACCACCGCCGCCATCTCCGCCACAACTGCTGTCCGCACTCCCCGAGCCACAGCCAGAGCCGCAGCCCGAACCGCCAATATGACTGGCGCAATACTTGTCGGAACCCGGCGTGCAGTGCGTGTCATAACGAAAGCCGTTGGGGATATTCAGCGCGCCATCCAGCGCAAACAAGCGCGGCAAACGATCAGGCTGTTTGGGATTGATGTTTTCCAGCGCACACGCCAGGTTCCATGCACGCTGTATGCCCACCGTCGCCTGTGTCGGCGTGCTCATGGATTCGGCCGGCGTGTGGTGCAGGAAGCGGCCAAAGGCCTTGTCGCAGAAATCCTGATACACCCGCGTGTGCAAAATGAACGCGTGCCAGGCGTCGTCCGCCACCTGCGACGGCATCGAAACAAAACGGCCCCGCGCTTGTGCGCACAGGATGAAATAATCGCGCAAGCCATCAAATACACGCTGCTCCTGAGCCGAATCGAGATCGGGCCGCACATCGCGAAACTTCAGCCGCATCGACTGCGAAAACGGGTAGGCGCGGATCATCTCCAGCCGCTGCTGCTGCGCATGACTACGCCAAACACGCTGGACGACGATGCCCGCTGTCATCAGCAATAAAGTAAACAGAATCAGCTTCATCGGGACTCCTCGCCGGCTTTTCCAGAGGATATCAATAATCCCTTGCAGCGGCTGTCTGCACGCGCGAGCCCCCTGCCCTGCGCCGTATAATCCGGCCATGCCCATCGCCACACTTGCCCTGCTTGCCGGACTCATTCTGCTGATTGTGCTGGTCCTTGCGCTGCTCGGATTCCAGCGGCAGCAACAGCGCGTCCTGAACCAGTTGCCAGCCCTGCTCGCGCAGGACATGGAAACCCGCCATCGCGCCGTACTGACCGATCTGCACGGCGGGCTGTCGCAGCAATCCGACCGTATGCAAACCCAGTTGTCATCCCTGCAAGTAGCGCAGGCCGAGCGGCTGGCGGAAACGCGTGAGACCGTCACCGGCCAGTTCGGGCAGTTCCAGACCGCGATGCTGGAAAAGCTGATCGAGCAAGGGCGCGCCGAGCAAAGCCTGTTGCAGGAAACCCTGAAAGGCATGACCGCGCACTTCAACGAACGGGTGCAACAGCTCTCGCAAACGGTCGATGGCCGCCTCAATGAAATCTCCGGCAAGGTGGCCGAGCGGCTCGACGAAGGCTTCAAGAAAACCAACGAAACCTTCACCTCGGTAATGTCGCGGCTGGCGGTGATCGACGAGGCGCAGAAAAAGATCGAGGGCCTGGCGAGCAACGTCGTCTCGCTGCAGGAAATACTCGGCGACAAGCGCTCGCGCGGTGCTTTCGGCGAAGTCCAGCTGGAAGCGCTGGTACGCAACAGTATGCCGCCCGACGCCTATGCCTTCCAGCACACGCTGAAAAGCGGCGTCCGTGCCGACTGCGTGCTGATCCTGCCGGAGCCGACCGGAACCGTGTGTGTCGACTCCAAGTTCCCGCTGGAAAACTACAGCCGCATGTTCGACGACAGCCTGGCACCGGCGGAACGCGACGGCGCGCGTCGGCAGTTCAAGATGGATGTGAAAAAACACGTCGACGACATCGCCGCCAAATATATCGTCGCCGGCGAAACCTCGGACGGCGCCGTGATGTTCCTGCCCGCCGAAGCAGTGTTCGCGGAAATCCACGCCTACCATCCCGACCTGGTCGAGCACGCGCAGAAAAAGCGCGTCTGGCTGACCTCGCCCACCACGCTGATGGCGGTGCTGAACACCGCGCGCGCGGTCATCCGCGATTCGGAAACCCGGCGCATGGCCCATGTCATCAAGGATGAACTGGGCAAGCTGGCGAAGGATTTCGCGCGCTTCGACGACCGCATGAAAAAACTCGCCTCGCACATCGATCAGGCCAGCAAGGATGTCGGCGAAGTGCGTATCTCCAGCGACAAGATCAGCAAGCGCTTCGCGCAGATCGAGCGGGTTGAACTCGACCATCCCCCGGTGGGTATCGCTCTGCCGCACCCCGACAGCGACGAATGAACTGGTTTGCCCGCTGGCGCCGCGCTCGCATCCTCAAGCGCCACCTGGTTCCACGCGCCGATTTCGAGACGGCCGTCGAGCAATTGCCGATTCTGCACGGATTGTCCGCAACCGAGCTGGATCAGCTGCACGAAACCGCCAGCCTGTTCCTCCACGGCAAAAGTTTTGCGGCGGCGGGCGGCGCGGAAGTCGACGCCACCACTCAGCTCAAGATTGCCCTGCAGGCCTGCCTGCTGATCCTGCATCTGGACGAGGCCAGCTACCGGAGCTGGAATGAAATCATTCTCTATCCGGACGAGTTCCTGAGACTGCGCGAGGAAATCGACGACGCCGGCATCGTGCATCACTCGCGCGACATCCTGGCCGGAGAATCCTGGCTTGGCGGCCCGCTGGTGCTGTCGATCGCCGACGTGGAAACCAGCGGGCAGGCCGACGGCGTCAATGTCGTACTGCACGAATTCGCCCACAAACTCGACATGCTCAATGGCGACGCCAACGGCTTTCCGCCGCTGCATCGCGGCATGGATGCCGCAGCCTGGGCACACGATTTCAGTACGGCCTATGCAGACCTGTGCGCGCGCATCGACGCGGGTGAAGACACCGAACTCGATCCCTATGCAGCCTCCGACCCGGCAGAGTTTTTTGCGGTGCTGAGCGAGGTGTTCTTCGAAACCCCCTCCCTGCTGCAGCAGGAGTACCCGGCGGTTTACCAGCACATGCGCCAGTTCTACCGCCAGCATCCGCTGGCACGCCTGGCTGACTGGAAAGGGCCTTCGACATGAAAACGGCCGCCCGCATGGATGGCATTGCGCCCTTCCATGTCATGGACATTCTGGCGCGCGCGCAGACGCTGCAAGCCGCCGGGCGCGACATCATCCATCTGGAGATCGGCGAACCCGACTTTGCCACACCGCAGCCCGTCATCGAGGCCGGGATCGCCGCCTTGCGCGCAGGCCACACCCACTACACCGGCGCACTCGGCCTGCCTTCTCTGCGAGAAGCCATCGCCGGGTTTTATGCCACGCGCTGGCGGACAGCAGTCGCGCCGTCGCGCATCCTCGTCACGCCCGGTGCATCCGGTGCGCTGTTGCTGGCGCTGGGACTGCTGGCCGGACCCGGCGACGAAGTGCTGATGGCCGATCCCGGCTATCCCTGCAACCGCCATTTCGCCCAGTTTTGCGATGCGCGCGCCATCCCCATCCCGGTCGATGCCGACAGCGGCTTTCAGCTCACGCTGCAGCACATCGAACGCCACGCCACCCCCGCCACGCGCGCCGTGCTCATCGCCAGCCCGTCCAACCCCACCGGTACCGCCATTCCCGCAGCCGAACTTGCACGCATTCACGACTGGTGCGCCGCACAGGGCGTGGCCTTGATCGTGGATGAGATTTATCTGGCGCTGACTTACGACGGCGACGAACACAGTGCCGCCTGCTGGGACGATGTCTTTATCGTCAACAGCTTCTCGAAATACTTCCTGATGACAGGCTGGCGGCTGGGCTGGCTGGTGGCGCCCGCCTGGGCCATGGAAGGACTGGAAAGGCTGGCGCAAAACCTGTTTCTGGCTGCTTCCACCCCGGCGCAACATGCTGCCCTGGCTGCATTCTCACGCGCCAGCCTCGACGAACTCGAAAGCCGCAAAGCCGAACTGCATGCGCGTCGCGATTATTTGATACCGGCATTGCGTGCACTCGGATTCGACATTCCGGTGCAGCCGCAAGGTGCATTTTATTTGTATGCAGACTGCCGGACTTTAACGAATGACAGCTTCGTTCTGGCCCAGACCCTGCTTGAGACAATCGGAGTGGCGACCACCCCGGGTCTGGACTTCGGCCAGCATCACGCGCAACGCTATCTGCGGATTGCCTATACCCAGCCGCTTCCGCGTCTGCAAGAAGCCATCGCACGACTCGATGACTTCCTTGCTCGCTGATCAGCCGCGGCGGCGGCGCGCCAGTCCTAACATGCCCAGCAAACCCAGCGGCAGCAAGGCCAGCGTACCGGGCTCGGGCACATGCGCACCTGGAACCGGATCCACAATCAGCGAATCGTTGGCGCAATTCATCGTCCAGTGCGCATCGAAGGCCTCCCCGCTGCCCCAATACGAACCGAAAAGCGCAACAGGGATGCGCGCCTCATAGAAGTAATGCGTGTCGGCAGTGTATGTACCCATATTGGCTACGCCCGCCGTGCTGTATTCCACTTCGCCCAGCCCGAGCAGGGTGCCATTCAGAATGGAAGTCGGCCCCTCGTTTGCCGCCCCCCACAAACCAGCGCCCCATGTGCTGACCGCGTACAGGCCACCTGCAATTTTTCCATTGCTGCCTGTTGTTTCCAGGCCGAATTCATAACTGCCGTCCTGGCCGAAATCAATGCCGAAGTCGCCTGGCGCATAGTTGCCGCCGCTATTGGACGTGAGCGGACTGTGACCCGTCACCAGCGCCAAATACAGGTAGGTCGCGTCGTAATCGACATACAAGGCCTCGACATCGTAAGCCTGTCCCCCATAACCCGGGGACAGATACACCCCCCGGCCGCCGGTCTGGTCCTCAACCGTCCAGGCCTTGGCCAATGCGTGAGGCGTCCAGTCGGCTGCGTTGCCATTGCGCTGCAAGCCCCAGTCAGACAGATCGGCATCGATCGTATAAGCCGCGGCCGGCATCGCAAAGGCCATGGTGAAAACAGCGGAAGAAAAGGATAGCAAGCGCATGACAGCCCTTTGAATCAATGTGATTAATGGGTTGAACTCAGCGAAATTCATGCCAGAGGAGAATGACCCATCCAACTTGCCATTAGGGGGCATTGCTGCCATTTCTTCAGCTGTATCGGCCGCAGACATGGCGAGGTGCGTTGGGCTTTCAACAGAAATGTTGATCTTCACACGGCATACAGGCGAAAAAAAACCGGCCAGAAGGCCGGTTTTTTTGTTCCTTGACCCGGAATTACTGGGCAGGAGCAGGAGCAGCAGCGGGTGCAGCAGCATCAGCAGCAGCGCCAGCGGCGGTTGCAGCTTCGCCAGCAGCAGCAGCAGCGTCGCCAGCAGCAGCAGCAGCGTCAGCAGCAGCAGCGTCAGCAGCGGGAGCAGCAGCTTCAGCAGCTTGGCTAGCATCGATTGCAGCTTCGCCTGCAGTGACTGCAGCTTCGCCAGCAACTTCAGCAGCAGGAGCAGGTGCTTCTTCTTTGGAACAAGCGGTCATGGAAACAGCCAGCAGAGCAGCCAGGAGGACGGAATATTTCATTGTATTTCCCTTTTCGTACACTTTATAAAAACCCACACCAGAGATCGGTCCGGGACTTGAGATCCAGCCGACGCGCGGAATTTTAACAAATCGGCCCAACAATTCCACTATCTATTGAACTTCTTCTACTCCGCCACGAATACGTTGTTTTATTGCAACTTTAAAACCGATTTTCCGGTAAATCGGTCCATTTTCGTTTCCGGCTAAGACGTTTTCTTCTGCAAAAAATCAATCACTTCGGGCTTGAAGTCACCCCGCTCTAGTGCTTTTCGATAAGCCGCCCGCGCCTCATCCATCCGTCCCAGCGCTTCGAGCGCCAGGCCCAGACCCAGCAACCACCCACCCTGGCTGGGGTCGGCCGCCAGTGCACGCTGATAGGCCCTGGCTGACTCTTCGTAGCGCTGCAATTGCGAAAGCAAGGCGCCCATCAAGGCAATATCCGCCGGCCGCATGCCCGCCTGTCCGCGCTTCAGCCAGTTCAGCGCTTCTTCGCGCTGTCCCTGATCAGCCAGCATGCGCCCTGCCGCAATAGCCAATGCATCATCGGACTGTTGTTCGTAACCGGTCGTCAGAACCAGCAAGGCCTTATCGAACTGTCCCGCTTCCTGCAATAGCCCTGCCAACTGGAGCCGTGCGGAACGCATCCCGGGATCACGTATCAGGGCTTGCCGGTATTTGCCGATGGCGGCTTCGGTTTGACCGGCACGACGCAAAATCTGGGCCTCGTCGAACGACTGCTGCGCCTCGGCCTCAGGCGACAACTCGGTCATTTTCTTGATCACCGAGGCGTTTTTACTAGCGGCAGGCTCGGATTGCACCTGCGCGGGCAAATGTGGGGGCGGAGATACAAGTGGCCTGGCTTTGGCAACAGGCTGAGGTGGATCGATAGACAGTGAAGTTGCCATCTGGATCAGCGGAATAACCGGTGGCTTGGGCTGTTCGGTCTCCCTCTTTACAGCACGCGGCACGGGTGGCGGGTTCAGCTTGTCTGCTGGCGGCATGGCGGCACGTGGTGGTGCGAACGGCGCGTCTGGCTGGCTGGGCGGTGTCGGAGTGGCCAGGACAGGCGCATGCCGGTATGCGGGCGTAGGCATCATCCAGTATCCCAGACCCGCGACTAGCGCCAGCAGCAGCCCCATTGCCCCCCACTTGTGCAGATTGCCGGGATGAGCCGGTGCGCGTGCCGATACTTCTGGCGCATCGCTGGATAAGCCACCGCGCGCATCCAGTTCACGCAACATTTGATTGATGACGCTCATCGCTTCTTCCCGTTCCTAGCCCAACGCACGCATGATGACTAGCGTTGCTGCCGCCAATCCCAGCAAGACCACTATCCAGACCCACGGACTCAAACTGTGCTTGCGGGCAGCCAGGGTGTCGCGCGCAGCACCCAGCACATGTCGGCAGGCGACCTGCTGCACGCCGCGCCCATACGCCAGCATCATGGATTTGGCCGCGAGGATGTTGATCAGGCGCGGCAAGCCCCTTGATGCGCGCCACAGTACGAACAGGGCACAGCGGGTAAACACGGCATGAGCACTGCCCGCCACCTGCAAGCGATGCTGCACATACGCTGCCACTTCCTTTCTCGCGAGTGGCCGCAAGGCGGCATGGAAGCTGATTCGGGTGAGGATCTGCCGGGTGCTTTGCCCGCTCAGGCGCACCATCAACTCGGGCTGGCCAAACAGCACGACCTGCAACAGCTTGCGCTTTTCGGTTTCCAGATTGGTCAGCAAACGCACGGCCTCCAGCGTATCGGCAGGCAGAGCCTGCGCTTCATCGATCAGCACGACCGGCTGCTGGTCGTTCTGGGCCAGCGAGATGAAATGGCGCTCCAGGCGATGCAGCAACACTTCGCTGGCTCCCTCGCCCGGCAAGCCGAATTCGAGTGCGATGGCTGCGTACAAACCGCGCGGATCAAGCCCGGGGTTGGGAACAAATGCCGCCTGCAGGCGCGGCGGGAGACTGTTCAGCAGGCGCCGCAGCAATAAGGTTTTTCCGGTTCCGACTTCGCCCTCGACAACCAGAAACCCCTCCCCGGCACTCAATGCGTAGAGCAGGGTTTCATGGGCATCCAGATGCGGCAGTGCCGGAAAAAAGAAGCTGGTGTCCGGGGTCAGTCCAAACGCCGGTTCGCGCAGGCCGAAATGCCCCCACCAACTGCTCATTGTGGAAAAGGCATCGATTCCGGTGGGTTGTAGGACTTAAACCGATGCTGGATCTCGTCCATGTCACGCATCCAGTCTGCCCCATCGCGAATCAGCGTGGTTTTGATCAGCACCACCAGTTCACGCTTTTTGGTCAGCCGGCTGGTGTTGCCAAACAGCTCGCCCAGATAGGGAATATCGCCGAGCACCGGAATCCGGTTGTTGCTGTCGTCGCTGTACTGACTCATCAAGCCGCCAATGGCGACGATCTGCCCATCCTTGAGGCGCACCACGCTGTCGGTTTCCTGAATGCTGCTGGACGCGAGCGGCAGAATAAGTTCGCCGAAGTCGTCGCCCAGATCGATCACCTTGCGGTTTTCCGTGACATTGCTGACCGAGGGGCGGACATGCAGCGTGATGTTGTCCTTGTCGTCGATCTGCGGCGTGACATCCAGCGCAATGCCTGAGAAGAAGGGCTGCACGATCACGCTCGGCGCTGTGGACGCGGTAGTCGCGGTGCCTGGCGTGCCGCCTGTGATTTCAGTGACAAAAAAGTCGTCCGTTCCCACCTTGAGTACGGCTTTCTGGTTGTTGATGGTGGCGATGCGCGGACTGGACAGCACATGTACCGCACCCTGGGTCTTGACCAGGTTGATGACCGCGGCGAAATCCCCATCGTTGAACGCCAGACCGAACAGGCTGCCTGCCGCGCCCGGAATGGCGCCTGCCACCATATTGCTCAGGGTGCCGCCGAGCGTGGCCGGATCGGCGCCGATACCATCCTGGGCAATGGCCAGCTTGCCGTCCCGCTGCAAGGTCGCCCAGTTGATGCCTGACTGGTAACCGTCGCTCAACTCCACTTCCATGATCTTGGCTTCGAGCATCACCTGACGCG
Organism: Thiobacillus sp.; assembly: GCA_020057245.1. Taxonomy (GTDB): domain Bacteria; phylum Pseudomonadota; class Gammaproteobacteria; order Burkholderiales; family Thiobacillaceae; genus Thiobacillus. The sequence goes on from JAGVGD010000037.1 coordinate 31,827, forward strand.
CATTGATCAACTCCGAGGCGCGCAAATACTTGTCCACCATGGCGAGGCTGGAGGGCACGGCTTTCACGATGACGATTCCGGATTGCGGGCTGACCACCACGGTACCTTCTTCGCCCACCAGGGTTTTAAGGGCGGCGGTCACTTCCTCCCAAAACTTGGAATGGGTCGAAGTCTGTACGCTGCTGGTTTCCAGGGACTTGGACACGCTGGCGGGGCCCGAATCGGAGCCTGCGCCGCCGCCTGCGCTATTGCTCAAACTGACGGAGCCTGACACCACACGAATGTCCGACATGCCTCTGCGCTGGATTGCCAGGGCATTCAGCTGGAACACGCGTGCCTGCATCGCGGACGACTGCACGATGATGCGTTTGCCCTGCACCTCGTACTCGTAGCCATACAAGGCACGCACGGCCTCCATCGCTTCTGGCACCGTCACGTTTTTCAGGTTGAGGGTCAGGTTGCCACTCACATCCGGATGAACCAGCATGCTGTAGGGCGTGCCCGTCACCATCCCCATGAAAACCTCGGAAGCCTTGGCGTTATTCACGTTCAGGCTGAAGCGCGGCTCGCTGCTGGCGGGTTTGGCCGCAGCAAGCGGTTTGTTGCGCACTGCGTCCATCACCGCCTGTTGCACGGAAGCTGGCGGCGCTGCAACCGGTGCTGTCGCAGGCAAGTCAAGCGCTGTCTGGATCGCTTCCGCACCCTGCTGACCGACCGGAGTGGCACACCCCGACAAAACCAGACAAGCCAAGACAATGTGTTTATTCATTATGTTCAGTTCCCCATTTCATCTGCGCGTATCAATGCGTGCGATTGCTGCGAACCGTACGTTCGAGCAGATAGATGCTGCGGCTTCCGCCCTTGCCCGAAATGACAATATGATCTTCACGGATGGCGCTCACCCGTCCGCCTTCCACCGCATCGCCCACCCTGACCGCTGTCCCGCCATACCAGGCGATGGACTGCCGGCCATTCATCCGTATCCATGCCAGCGCACTGTCTTGTGGAACCGCGGCGGCTGTTGCTAAAGTCGTGGGCGGCGCCATCGGGTCGAATGCCGCCTCAGCCCAAGCCGTGCTCAGCGCGAGCAGCAGCGCCAATCGGTATTGCCGGCTTGACCGCTTCACAGACGCGCCCATGTCGCCTCCCGGCTCAGCGTATTCAGTTTGAGCGTGAGCTCGATCCGCGGGTGCGCATTCGCATCCAAACGCACCGACTCCCACTGCAGGGTCCAGGGCAAGGCTTCCAGTTGCTCGACATACCGCGTCAGTCCGGCGTAACTGCCTTGCAGGCGCAACGTCACACCGTGCTTGTAAAACACCTCGGCAGGGGGCGGGGGCGGAGCAGGCGTGTCGGTTGTCGCTTCAGAATCGGTTGTCGTCACGACAGGCTTGCCGGGCTCGGTTTCCAGAGAAACGAGAGTCAAACCTGATTGTTCCGCCATCAGGGTCTTGAGCGCCGCAATCATCTTGTCCGGCGCAATCAGGCCGCTTTCACGGGCCTTGACCTGTTGCTCGATCAGTTTGGCTTGCGCACGCAAGCGGCCCAGTTCGGTATTGGCGCCGCCTTGATTCGCCGGATCGAGGCTGGCCAGTTGCCCGCGCAGGGTGAAAATTTCCTCCTGCAACGCTGCACTGTTCAAGAGCATCTGCTCCTGGCGCTTGAGCGCAGGCTCGATCAAGCCGATAAACATCAGGCTCAAGGCCACGCCCGCCACCGCCAGAAACACCAGGATGCGCTCGCGAAAGCTCATCGCGTCGATCCGCATCGACCAGGTTTTCCAGGCCTGCTTGAGCGAATCCATTACTCGGTTCCCTCTTCCATATTGACCGCAAACGCAATGCCCGGGACAGCCGCGACCTCGCCGGTTTCTTCATTGCGCGGCAAGATGTCGAAACGGCTGAGCGGCAGATCCTGCAAGCCCGGCTGCCGTGCCAGCAACGCCAGATAATCGGGAATGCGTGCCGGCTCCAATGCCCGCCCCATCAGGCGAAAATCCGCACGGCTGAATTCGATGTCGGTCAGCCACACCCCGGGTAAACCCTCGTTGGCCAGGGCGTGCAAACGCGAGGAAAAGCCCACTTCGCCCTTCACCCCGCCCAGCGCCATCCGCAGCTTCTGCAATTGCACCAGCCGGCGCTTTTCTTCGGCGACCACTTGGCTGTGCTGGTCTTCCGGCGTGACGCCCTCCTCGGATGGCTGGCTCAGCGCATCGAGCTTGGCCTGCAATTCATCGCGCACCGCTTGCACCTTGTCCTGCTGTTGCTGGATGTCGCCGGCACTGCGCTCCACCCAGCCGTAAACCAGCAGGCCGACCGCCACCACGCCCAGCAGCATCCACGCGATGGTCTTGCTGGAAAAAGCGACTTGCGGCGTCAGCAGCTGCGGGTTCAGCAGATTGATCTGTTGCAGGCTCACAGCGCTTTATCCTCGCGTCGCAAGGCGCCGCCCAGCGCAAACCAGCACGCTGAAAGCTTGTCTGCATCGTCCGGGAGCTGGCCGGGAAACAGCGCCGCGAGATCGGCCAGCTCGAGCGGCAGATAAAGCTGCTGCCGCAGGTAGTCGGCCATCCCGGGAACGACGGGCGGGGGCGCCAGCACGATCTTGTCGAGGTGCCAGCCGCTGTGTTGGCGTTCGATGTGATCGAGGCTGCGCTGCAGTTCCAGCGCGAGACGATCGAACACCACGCTGCGGCGCTCGGCGTCCTGTTCCATCAATTCGACCGGATTGCACTCCAGCCGGCGGTGGAAACACAGTTCGCCATTGCGGGTAACCGTCAGCAGTCCGCCCTGCGGGGTGAACGAGAGCAACGCCAGCACACGATCAGGGGTTTCCAGCAAGGCAGCGATATTGCGCTGTGCCAGTTCAGGAATGTCGATCGCCACCAGATGGAAGTGGGCGCGCTCGGCCAACTCCATATATTTTTTCAGCACGCGGTTGTGCGCCACCACGGCGAGCAGCTTGCCGCTCGCCTCGGCGCCCGACTCCAGACGGATCACGTCCACCGTGGCGTCGTCGACCGGGAATTCGATCTGGTCCTTGATTTTCCAGCGCACCGCCATTTTCATTTCTTCCGGCGGAACCGGCGGCGCATCGATCGGCAGCAACTGATACTCGCCCGCCGACAGCACCACCCCAACCGGCACCGGCGAACTGCTGAACACGCTCCAGCTTTTCACCAAATCGCCGTCTTCCTGACGGCTGATGCATGAGTTCAGGCTCGGGCGGCCGTTCTGCCAACTCAGTTCAGCATGGGATAGCAAACCCGCCCCGGCCTGAATCGCCAGATAGCCGTTCTGCTGCTTGCGTTTGAACCAGGTCAACAAACGAGAGGTCATGGCTGATGGAAAGTGCTGGCGAGTATAACAAGCAAGGTGGCGATTTCGCTGTTCATGGGAAATTCGCAATTTTGATGCGCTCTACATAATCAGGACTGGCGGGCACACCATAGATCGCAGTAGCGATAATCTGGTAAGTCGCTGGCAATGCTCCCGGCACGCAGCTCACCATAACCGTCATACCAGCAGGCGTGCCCGGCACGGTAAGCGGTGGCGCAGCGGGCACAAAGGGACAAACACCAGGAGACTGGCGCAACACTTGGTACGCGCCCCACTCCACACCGGTTTGTGCCGCCCGATCGGCCACCCCAGACATGCGTTCGAGTTGTTGCCCGGCACTTTGCCCCCCCACCATCGTCGCCACAAACCCCGCCATTGCTGCCAGAATCACAATCAGCACAATGGCAGCAATCAGCGCAAATCCCTGCTCGGAGCGTTTCAATTGTCGAAGCTTCATGGCAAATCAATACGTATGGTGTGATAAAGCGTCAAGCGATCCCCCGCGCTATCGAAACCGAGTACCAGCGTGACCCAGCGCGCAGGCGTACCGGCAGCGGGGAAGCGCCGTGCCTGACAAGTGACGAGGTTGGTAGCCAGCAATGCGTTACCTGGATTACGGCGTAAATCGAGCCGCCCCGGGTTGGTCGCACTTGCAACACAGCTATAAATTATTGGCTGAGCCGGGTTCAAGCGTGGAACAAAAGTCAAAGGGAAGCCACTCGCGCCTGCAACCGTAACGTTGACGTTGTTTGCAGGTTCTGCACGAGCAATATCCTGCGTCAGTTTCTCCATTGCCAGCCCCCCCGCATCCGAAAGATCGACCCGTCGTTCCGTATCGAAATAACTGGTTATCGGCCCACGCAGAAACACCGCCGCGGAGCCACTCAGAACTCCCAGTACGGTGATCGCCACGACCATTTCAATGAGCGAGAAGCCCGCGCAGCGTTTGGGGTCAAAGAACCTCATCACGCGCTTCATATCGAGTTGGGCGCATAGCGTATGCGTACGCCTTGGAGTTGTACTGTCGCCCCATTCAGCCCGGTAACGACTACGGTGACCAGCAAAGCGTCATTCGGAGTCATCGTTACATTGGGCAGTGCATTGGTAGGCGCAACAGTTATCCGATAGGTGTAATTGGGTAAGCCAGCCAAAGCCGATGCGCCCGTGGCTGGCAGTTGATTTGGAAGGACAACGGGAAAAAATACCCCACTGTTGTAATCATTGACATTATTGAAGCGTGATGGCCCGGTGCGGGTTTCACCAGGCTCTGAGGTCATCGTGGTTTCCTGAACCGCACAACCGCCAGGTGCTGCAGCGGTAGGCGCTGCCGGATCGTTTGGATCGCAAAAGGTAAATGGCTGTGCCAGGACTTCTTGCAGCATGCTGGCGGCGATGGCTTGCGCCTGCTTGTCCGGCAGCAAGCTGGCGGAACTGCGGGTGAGGTTGCCGAACACGCTCAGAATGGCCGTCGCGGCGATGCCGACGATGACGATGAAGATGAGCAGCTCGATCAGCGTGAGACCGCACTGGCCAGCCTGGCGAATACGCATATCAGTGCACATAACCGGTATCCGGTTCCACCGTCACTGTCGCGCTAGCACCCGCCGTTCCCACCGTCAGATTTACGCTGCCATTCGGGCTGGGGCGCCCCAGGTTGTCGAAGCTGAAATTGGGTGGAAAAGACGTCAGGCCGATTCCGGCAGGCAGCGTCACCGTATAGGTTGTCACAGCAGGCGGAGGGGGCGTAGGAGAAGGATTGCCGCCGAGACGCTCCACATCCTGATTACAGGCGCCGGGCGTCGCCGTGTCCCTGAACCGGAGCGTCAATGCGCTAGGGGTCGTGGTTACACACACTGCGCGGTTTTTCGCCATCGCCAGCTTTTGCGCGTAGCGTAGGGCGGTGCGGATTTCGGCTGCGCCGCCGTGCGTCTGGAATGCCGTGCGATCGACCATGCGTGGCCCCGCCACCGCCGCCAGCACACCGGCGATGGTCAGCACCAGAACCAGTTCCACGAAGGTAAAACCGCCGCAAGTGCGGCGGTTCAGTGTGTCCCGCATGACGAAAAAAATCAGCAGCCAGTGATCACAACTTGGCCGATCACAGGCGCAGCATTGGCCGCAGCATTGGCATACGTAAATGAACAGTTTGCAGGAGCAGAGCCACCCGTTACCCGGATGCTAATAGGGTTGCCAGCAAATGCATAACCTTCACCTGAAAGCTGGGCACTCGTCGGAGACCAGATCGACGGTGACAGACCACTGGCATTGATAATCCCTGCGCTTGTCGCGGCAGGATAAGCGTTAGTAATGTTGACCCGACCATTTTCCGTACACACCGTGCCGTTACCGGTGGCAGCATTGTTTGCAATTCCAGGATTACCTGCACCTGCACATGGGGTCGTATCTGCAACTCCTCCTCTAGCCAACACTGTCCCGTGGATCATCCCCGCCGCCGCCTGCACCGCACCGCGTGCCGCATTCAGCTTGGCAATCCGCGCATCGCGCTGGATGTTGGTAAAGCGTGGCAGCGCGACGGCGGCCAGAATACCCAGAATCACGATCACCACGATGAGTTCGATCATGGTGAAACCTTGCATCTGACGACGTTGAGCAAGCGATTGAATCTTCATTGCGTTCTCCGATATTTATTCACACCCATACGGTGCATGGAATGTTTATCGGCGACGCCACAAGGGACTTGAGGGTTTTTCAACGCGGCCGGGCAAAACAGGCACGAAAAATGCCTGTTTGCGTCCGGAACGGCTCAATGGCCGAAAGTTTTCGATCCCATGTCCCAGATCGGCAGGAAAACGCCCAGCGCCAGCACCAGCACCATCGCGCCCAGCGCGGTGATGAGAATGGGCTCGATCTGCTGCGACAGGGTGGAGATTTCGTATTCGACTTCCTGCTCGTACATGACGGCGATTTCCTGCAGCAGGTTGTCGAGTTCGCCGGTTTCTTCGCCGACGGCCAGCATCTGCAGCACCACCGGGGTAAAGACGCCGGTCAGCGTGGCGGTACGCAGCAGCGATTCGCCGCGCTCGATGCCCTCGCGCATGTTGCCGATCTTGTCGGCGTAGTAGCGGTTGTCGGCCACGGCGGCGACCACGGTCAGCACCTGCAGGATCGGCACGCCTGATTTGGAGGCCAGCGCGAAGCTGCGGGCAAAACGCGCCAGCGCCGACTTGCGCAGGATTTTACCGACGATGGGAATCTTCAGCTTGAAGCGGTCCCAGTTGTAGCGTCCCCGATCGGTGCCTTTCCAGCCGATGAAGCCGAGCAATGCCACGCCTGCCCCGGCAATCAGGAAATGAATGTATTCCCGGGTAAATGTGGAGGTGGCGATCAGGAAGCGCGTCATCAGCGGCAGTTCGGCATTCATCCCGGCATAGACTTTGGAAAACGCGGGGATGACGAACAGGTTGATCACCAGCATAGCCACCATCAGCGCAATGACGACGAACAGCGGATAGCGGATCGCACCTTTCACCATTTCCCGCGCGCGCCGTTCGAAGTCCAGGTGAACGGCAAGACGGTCCAGCACGTTGTCGAGGCGGCCGGTCATTTCGCCGACGCGGACCATGGCCAGATAGAAGCTGTCGAAGATCTTGGGGTGGCGCGCCAGACACATCGACAGTTCGCGCCCCTGCCCCAGGCCATCGTTGATGTCGGCCAGCACGCGGGCAAACCCGGGATTGATGCTGGACTCGCGCAAGCTTGACAGGGCGCGCAGAATCGGCACGCCGGCGCGCAGCATGGTGTGAAGCTGGCGCGAAAACAGCTGCAACTCCACCAGGCCGATCGACTGCGAGCGGTTCTTGCCCAGCACTTCGCCCAGGTTGAACTCGACCGGATCGGGCAGATTCTGGATGTCGATCGGGATCAGGCCGGCGGCCAGCAGATGGTCGGCCACTTCCGCCGAATTCGCGCCTTCAAAGCGACCTTTTTGCAGTTCGCCCTTGCCGGTGCGCGCCTGATAGAGAAAAAGTCCCATGTTCAGGACTCGTAAACGAACAACTTGCACAATTCTGGCCGCGCTGACGGGCGCGCTGCCGCATTGATAAACACTTGCATGGGACGGCCATGCGGCGTGTTTGTCGCCTTGCATCGCATCCCGCCAGCACACCCATAATCGGACAAGTTATTCATTTACGAACCCTTACTCGTCACCCTGATTGCTGACCTTGACCGCTTCGGCCAGGCTGGTTTTGCCGCTGCGGGCCAGCGCCAGCGCGTGGTGTCCCAGGGTCTGGCCTGCCATTGCAAGCCGTGCGGCAGTAAGAAACTCGCGCGGATCGGGCTGGTTGGCGGCTTGCGCCAGGGCGGGCGTCATTTCCAGCATCTCGTACACCGCCATGCGGCCGCGGTAACCGGTGTGGTTACATTGCTGGCAACCGGCGCCTACCGTAAACCCGGTGGGATCAGCCGCCGCGCCCATGCTTTCCAGCCAGTTCATTTCGTGGGGCGTCGGGGTGTGGGCCTGTCCACAATGCCAGCACACTTGCCGCACCAGCCGCTGCGCCACCACGGCCTGCAGGGCCGTCGCCACCATGAAGCGCGGTGCGCCCATGTCGATCAGCCGCACCGGAGTGCTGGCGGCATCGTTGGTGTGCAGGGTGGAAAACACCAGGTGCCCCGTCAATGCGGCACGCAAACCGATCTGCGCGGTTTCGGCGTCACGCATTTCGCCGATCAGCACGACATCGGGGTCTTGCCGCAGAATGGAGCGCAGCGCGCGCGAAAAGCTCATGTCGATCTTGTCGTTGACCTGCACCTGCATCACGCCGGGCAACCGGTATTCGACCGGGTCTTCGACCGTGATGAGCTTGCTGTCGACCTTGTTCAGGGTATTCAGCGACGCATAGAGCGTGGTGGTTTTACCGCTGCCGGTCGGGCCGGTTACCAGCACCAGGCCATTGGGACGGGAAATGATGCTGGTGTAGCGCGCCAGCATGGCATCGGGCATGCCGATGCGCGCCAGATCCAGCATGCCGCCATCGGTTGCCAGCAGACGCATCACAATCGACTCGCCATGCTGGGTCGGCAAGGTCGACAGGCGGATATCGAGCGGCCGACCCTTGATAGTGAGGTGGAAACGGCCATCCTGCGGCAGGCGTTTTTCCGAGATATCCAGCCCCGAGATGATTTTCAGGCGCATCGACAAGGCCTGCGCCACGGTGGGCTCGGCCTCGGTCTGCACATGCAGAATGCCGTCGATACGGAAGCGGATGACCAGCTTCTTTTCCTGCGGCTCGATGTGGATGTCGGAGGCGCGCACCTGCAGCGCATCCTCGAACAGGGTCTGGATCAGGCGCACCACCGGCGCGTCGAGCGAACCGGCTTCGGCGTTCAGCGCTTCCAGCAGGGTGTCGTCGCCGCCCTTGAGCGATTGTTCGAGTTCCTTGGCGTAGCCGCCGATTTCCTCGGTGCGCCGGTAATGGCGGTCGTAAGCGGTCAGCAGGTCGCTTTCGGTGACCACGGCGACATGGATGTCGAGATTGGTGAGGCGCGCCAGCTCGTCGTAGGCGAACAGGTCGCCGGGATCGGACATGCCGACCAGCAGGCCTTCCGGCATCACCTTGAGCGGCATTACCCGCAAGCGCCGCGCGGGACTTTCGGGCAGGAGCTTCAGCGCCGCCGGATCGACCGGCGATTGCTTGAGGTCGACAAAAGGCGCGCCCAGCTGGCGCGCCAGCGCCTTGCCGATCGCCTCTTCGGTGACCAGCATGGAGTCGACCAACACCCGTCCCAGCCGTCGCCCCGATTTTTTCTGTTCGGCCAGCGCCGTGTCCAGAATGGCCGACGAAATCAGACCTTCCTTGACCAGCAAGTCACCAAGACGAATTTTTTCGGGGCGTGCCATGCATCAGATCCAGATCATTGTGATGAATGGCCGCGAAACGCGCGCCATCCGGTTAGCGGGACTGCTGTTCGATAATCTCGCCGGGCTTCGTACCCGGACGCAACTTGCCCTGGTAAATAAAGCCCGAACCATAACGGCGCTGGCCATCAGGCGAATTCAGAAGCTCGTTTTCGCTCCAGACCCACACGTGGCCGTCGCGGGTATCGAGGATCAGCGCGCGTCCGCCGCCTTTGCCACCATCGGCAACTGCCAGCGGCAAGGCTTCATAACGACCATCTTCCGCCAGCGCTTGAGTCGCAAGCGCCAGCAGCCCCAACATCACCACACGTTTATGCATCGCGCGTCCTTTCGTTCAAGTCCGGAATGCAGCCTGTTCGGCCTGCCCGGAATGGCGGATCAATCGGCTGCCGGAGCGAACAGCGCGGCTACCGCAGCCGCATCCAGCACGTAGGAATGGTTGCAGATATCGTCATGCACCCGGATTTCGCCCTGCTCGGCCAGGATGGATTCGCATTCTGCCTGACCCAGGCTTTGCAGCATCGACTCCACCTTGGCCAGATCATACGGGCAGTGGTAGCTGACCGGGCGCGGGTCATATACCCGCACATCCTCTTCCGGAAACAGGCGCTCGATCAGCTTGATTGAGCCCAGGCCCAGCAACTCCTCCGGCTGCACCGTGCCGGCCAGGATCTGCACCCGGTTCCAGCCGTCTGCATCGCGCAGCGCGGCGCCAGGCAAGGCCTGCAAAAACAGGCCCGCTGCCGCTTCATGGTTGGCTGCCAGCCACAAACGGGTGGGGTGCTGTTCGGATTGCTCAAGGTAATGCTCGAACACCGCCGCCAGGGTATCGCCCTGCAGGGGCACATGGCTTTGGTAAGGCTGGCGCATGCCTTCGGTATCGAGCGTCAGAGTCAGCGCGCCGTCGCCCAGCAAGGCGGACAGGCTGCCGGCCGGCAGGCGCGCCGCCGTGTGAACCATGCCGCGCAGACGCAATTGCTCGTCGCAATCCATCACCAGTTGCGAGACTTTCCCGGCGCCGCGCAGCTGAAAACCGAGCCGCCCGCGCTGCTTGAGATTGGCGCCGAGCAGCGTCGTCACCGCCGCCAATTGGCCCAGCAGTTCCAGCGCAGGCTCCGGATAATCGCGTCCGGCGGTCATCTCGCGCCAGGCCGGGCCCAGTTGCACCCAGGCGCCGCGGATGTCGAGCTGCTCGAAAAAGAAGCTGCGGACGCGGCTGGACGGATTGGCCGCACTCAAGTGGGCCGCGTTTGCGGATTCCGGCGTCAAATTTTCTGCGTTCAATTGAGTTGTACCCGTTCGCCCCAGGGCACCACGCCCTTGCCCTTGATCAGCCAGATCACCGGGTAATTCGGCGGGGTCTTGGGGAAATCGCCCTCCGCATCGGTGAAATACACCAGAATGTTGGGGCTGCGGTTTTCCGCCTCGACCCAGTCGAACACCGGACGGAAATCGGTGCCGCCGCCGCCTTCAATATCGTTCGGCAGCTGCATGCCATCCCAGGGTTCGAATTCCCACGGCGCGTTGTCGGCGACATGGTTGTCGCAGGCCAGCAGCGTGACCCTGGCGCGCACCTGGCCTTTGAGTGCGTCGAGCTCGCTGACGAATTCGCGCAGTTCGTCGTCGCTGATCGAGCCGCTGGTGTCGATCGCGGCGATCACTTCCAGCCCCTCGCTCGACAGCCGCGGCAAGATCGCCGCGCCTTCGCGGCGCGAAGGTCGCCGCCACGAATAATCGTCGCGCTG